>NZ_JBHXCW010000076.1:0-32325 GCF_042725365.1 Lentzea sp. NPDC060358
GGTTGCGGCAGCTGCCGCTCGACCCCCCGCTGGCCGTCGACGGGCACGTCGTGACCTCGCGCGCGACGCCCGAGGCGTGCGTCGCCTCCTACGTCGCCGCGTTCGCCGACTGGAACCTTGATCGCCTGGCTTGAACACGGTTGCGCCTGGGTATTGAAGGAGCGCCGTGCACGCGCGCGTGTACGCACTGGAAGACCCGCTTCGGCGGGCCGGCCGGCACCGGCGGGGGATGTTGAACACTCCAGCAACCTGTCGCCGGTGCCGGTTTTCACACCGGTTTCCGACCGCGCGGAGCGGGTCACGGGGGGCCGGTGGCTTTACTATGCGCTGTGCGAGCGTCAAGAAGTCGGCGCCGTGGACTCCACCGATGACTGAGGAGCACCGCGGTATGGCGGACTACGTGCAGGCAGGATCCGTTCGGTCGCTGGACGACGACCGGCCGGATCCGTTGGCACGCCTCGACGAGACCGCGGACGCGCTGTCCCACCTGCACGACGCGCTCACCGGTGAGGAGTCGCTCGACGACGCCCTGCAACGGGTCGCCGAGACGGCGGCGCGGGCGGTGCCCGACGCCGACGCGGTGACGGTGTCGGTGGTCACGTCGGAGCGGCCGCGCACCGCCGCCGCCACGAACAGGGAACTGGTCGTGCTCGACGAGGCGCAGTACGCGGCGGGCCGCGGCCCGTGCCTCGAGTCCGCGACGCGGCTCATCCCGGTGCGCGCGGTGATCGGCGAGCACGTCGAGCTGTGGCCGGAGTTCGAGAAGGCGGCCAAGGACGCGCGTGTCCGCGCGTACCTGTCCGTGCCGGTGCTCCTGCCGCAGAACGACGACACCGACCCCCGGCACATCGGGTCGCTCAACGTCTACAGCTACACCGCCGCCGCCTTCGACCCGTTCGACGAGGGCCTCATGCGGCTGTTCACCACGGCCGCGTCCGCCACCATCACGAACGCCCAGCGCTGGGCGCACTCGCGCGGCCAGGTCCAGCACCTGGAGCGGGCCATCGAGTCGCGGGCGGTGATCGAGCAGGCCAAGGGCGTGCTGATGGCGGTGCACGCCTGCACCGCGGACGAGGCGTTCCGGATGCTGGTCGACCAGTCGCAGCGGGCGAACACGAAGCTCCGCGACGTGGCGTCGAGGCTGCTGGAGTCGGTCAAGAGCTCCTGACCGGACCCGCGTTTCCCTGGCACAGCGCGGAATCACCCCTGTACCACCTCGGACTCGCGCCGCGTCAGCACCACGGGCCCGTCGTCGGTGATGGCGACCGTGTGCTCGGAATGGGCGGTGCGCGACCCGTCGGCCGACCGGATGGTCCAGCCGTCCTCGTCGTAGACGATCCGGTCGGTGGTGCGGCAGAACCAGGGCTCCAGCGCGAGGGTCAGCCCGCTGCGCAACGTGAGCCCGCGCCCGGCCTTGCCCTTGTTGGACACGTGCACGTCCTCGTGCATGGTCCGCCCGATCCCGTGCCCGCCGAACTCCGTGCTCACCGGGTAGCCGTGCTCCCGGGCCACCGCCCAGACGGCGGCGGAGATGTCGCCGACCCGGTTGCCGGGCCGCGCGGCGGCGATCGCCGCCTCCAGCGCCTGCTCGGTGGCGCGGACGAGCCGCAGGTCCTCCTCGTCGGCGGTCCCGACGACGACCGTCCTCGCCGAGTCGGCGGCCCACCCGTCGATCGTGACGGCGAAGTCGGCGGACAGCACGTCGCCGTCGCGCAACGCGTAGTCGTGCGGCAGCCCGTGCAGCACCGCGTCGTTGACCGACAGGCAGATCACGTTGCGGAACGGGCCTTCCCCGAACGACGGCGCGTAGTCCCAGTAGCACGACACGGCCCCGCGCCGTTCGATCATGCCCCGCACGTGGTGCTCGATGTCGAGCAGGTTGACCCCCACGTCGGCGATCCGCCCGACCTCGGTGAGCACCTCGGCCACGAACCGCCCGGTCATGTGCATGCGCTCGATCTCCGCGGCCGACTTCAACTCGATCACGATCACTACCTCACCTCGAGAACCGGTATTTCTATACCGGCACCCTAAGGGAAGCGGTATAGAAATACCAGTCCCGTCGAAACCAGGCCATCGCGTGATCGAAACCTCCTTTCACCCCAAAGGCCGAAGATTGATGATCTTGGTCCGGGGGAACACGGAGATCAGCTGATCAACGACGGACCTGATCAACGACGGAGAGGCCACCATGCCCGCCCCAGACCTCGTGCTCGCCGACAGGTACGAGCTCGCCGACCTCCTCGGCACCGGCGGCATGGCCGAGGTCCGGCGGGCCTGGGACACCCGCCTGCACCGCCACGTCGCGGTCAAGCTGTTCCAGGCCGGGACCGAGCTGTCCCACGAGCGCCGGTTCGACAACGAGATCAAGACGCTCGCCTCGCTCTCGCACCCGCGCCTGGTCCAGGTGCACGACGCCGGCACCAGCGAGGGCAAGCCGTTCGTCGTCCTCCAGCTCGTCGACGGGTGCACGTTGCGCCACAAGGTGGTCGAGGGGCCCCTCGACGTCGAGGAAGTGAAGCGGATCGGCGCCGACCTCGCCGACGCGCTCGCGTATGTGCACGCGATGGGCGTCGTGCACCGCGACGTGAAGCCGTCGAACGTGCTGCTCGACCACGAGGGCAACACCCACCTCGCCGACTTCGGCCTGGCCAGGGTGATCGACACGACCCGGCTGACGCGGCCGGACCAGGTCGTCGGCACCGCGGCCTACCTCTCGCCCGAGCAGGTGCGGGGCGAGGAGCTCACCGGCGCGGTGGACGTCTACGCGCTCGGCCTGGTGCTGCTCGAATGCCTCACCGGGCACCGCGAGTACCAGGGCAGCGAGATCGAGGCCGCGGTCGCGCGGCTGCACCGCCGGCCCGCCATCCCCGCCGAACTGCCGCCGAACCTGCGCCGCCTGCTCACCGCGATGACGTCGCTGTCGGCGCGCCGCCGCCCGTCCGCGGCCGAGTGCGCGCGGGCGCTGCGCGAGCCGGACGAGCCGCCCACGCAGATCGTCGCGGCGCTGCGCCGGCGGCGTGCGGCCGCGGGCCCGCTCGTCGTGGCGGCCTTCGCCGCGGTCGGCATCGCCGCCGTCGTGCTGCCCTCGCCGCCGCCCGCCGAGTCGGCGCCGGCCCCGAGCACGTCCGCCGTCACCGAGACGCCCGTCCCGGTCGCGAACTCGCCTCAGCCGCAGGCGGAGACGCACACCCAGACGCAGGTCCAGGTGCAGGTGGAGACGCAGGTGGTCACCGTTCCCGTCGAGGCCCTGAAGAAGGCCGACGACAAGCCGCAGCCCGAGATCGCGAAGCCGAAGGAGCCCGCCAAGGGGCCGGGACCCGGGAAGGGACCGGAGCAGGGCAAGGGGCCTCACGGACGCTGACCCGCGGCAGTTCGGCAAGACCGGCCCGCAGGATCCGCCGGACCGCGTCGCGCCGCCGCAGGCCCCACGCGACCAGCAGCCGTTCCAGCACCAGCGTGCTCCCGAAGCAGGCCACCGCCACCACGACGGGCCACGCGACGTGCTCGGAAGCCGCGAGCGCGCTGTGCACGACCGCGATGGTCAGGAACAGCACCGCCAGGCACCGAACCTGAACTCGCGCTTCCCACTCGACCTGTACTGCCCGTCGCCCCATGCACACCAGATCGTGACGATCACTCACATCGTTACCGAGGCTAAGAACAGGACGGGCCCGTCCGGTCACCGTCGTGACCGGACGGATACTGGCCGGCATGACGATCCACGACCCCGGCCGCCGGGAGTTCGCGAGCGACAACTACGCGGGTGTGCTGCCCGAGGCGATGGCCGCGATCGCCGCCGCGAACGGCGGTCACCAGCCCTCCTACGGCGCCGACGTCTACACCGCCCGGCTGCGGGAGGTCGTGCGCGAGCACTTCGGCGAGCGCGCCGAGGTGTTCCCCGTGTTCAACGGCACGGGTGCCAACGTGCTGGCGCTGACGAGCGTCCTGCCGCGCTGGGGTGCCGTCGTGGCGGCGTCGACCGCGCACGTCCACGTCGACGAGGGCGGCGCGCCGGAGCGGATGACCGGGTTGAAGCTGCTGACCGTGCCGAGCGGGGACGGCAAGCTGACCACGGACCTCGTCGCGCGCGAGGCGTGGGGCTGGGGCGACGAGCACCGCGCCCAGCCGCTGGCCGTGACGATCTCCCAGACCACCGAGTCGGGCACGCTCTACACGCCGGACGAGATCCGGGCGCTGGCCGGCTTCGCCCACGAGCGCGGGATGGCCCTGCACGTGGACGGGTCGCGGCTGTGGAACGCGGCCGCCGCACTGGGCGTGCCGTTCCGCGAGTTCACCACCGGCGCGGGCGTGGACGTCCTCAGCCTCGGCGGCACCAAGGCCGGCCTGCTCGGCGCGGAGGCCGTCGTGGTGCTCGACCCGGACCGCACCACCGGTCTGCGGTACCTGCGCAAGGCCACCATGCAGCTCGCCAGCAAGATGCGGTTCGCCTCGGCGCAGCTGCTGTCGCTGTTCGAGGACGGTGTCGGCGTGCGCGCCGCCGCCCACGCCAACGCGATGGCCGCCCGCCTGCGCGCCGCGCTGGAGACCGAGCCGCCGCCCGGCCTCGCCTTCACCCAGGACACCGCCGCGAACGCCGTCTTCGCGACGGTGCCGCGCGAGGCCGCGGAGCGGATCCGCGCGCAGGTCCGCTTCCACGACTGGAACGCCGCCATGGGCGAGGTGCGCTGGATGACCTCGTGGGACACGACCGAGTCCGATGTGGACGAGTTCGCGGCCGTGGTCCGCGCGGAGCTCGCGAGAGGCTAGAACTGCTTCTCGCCGCCGTCGACGTGCAGGTTCTCGCCGAGGACGAAGCTGCTCTGGTCGGAGGCGAGGAACGCCACGACGTCCGCGACCTCCTCCGCCGTCCCGATCCGGCCGATCGGCACCTTCGCGGCGAAGCCCGCCCGCGCCTGGTCGGACAGGCTCTCGAACGCGGCGGTGCCGATCGTGCCGGGTGAGATGGCGTTCACCCGGACGCCCCGGTCCTTGAGCTCGTTGGCCCACGTGCGGACGTACGAGCGCAGCGCGGCCTTGGTCGCCGAGTAGGTGCCGAAGGCGGCCACGCCGTCGTCGCCGCGGACCGAGAGGTTCACGACCACCGCGCCGCCGTCGTTGAGCAGCGGCAACGCCTTCTGCACGGTGAACAGCGTGCCGCGCACGTTGACGCCGAAGATCTGGTCGAAGTGCTCCTCGGTGGTGTCCTCGAGCGTCGCGAACCCGCCGATGCCCGCGTTCGCGAACACCACGTCCACTCCCCTGCCCCTGGCGCGGACCGCGTCGTAGAGCCGGTCCAGGTCGGCGAGGTCCGCGACGTCGCCCCGCACGGCCGTGGCGTCGCCGATCAGCTCCACCGCCGCGTCCAGCTCGGCCTGCCGCCGGCCGGTGACGACCACGTGCGCGCCCTCCTTCGCGAAGCGCCGGGCCGCGGCGAGACCGATGCCGCTGCTGCCGCCGGTCACGACCACCGTCTTGCCCTCGAACTGAGCCACTGTCTCCTCCAAGACTTCGGTACCGATTGGTACTGAAGTCGACCGTAGCACTTCCGAACCGATCGGTACCGAAGAGGTAGGCTGACGGGGTGACGGCGATCGGCAGACCCCGGGGCTTCGACGCGGACGAGGCGTTGCAGGCCGCCATGCTCGTGTTCTGGCGCCAGGGCTACGAGGGCGCGAGCCTCGCCGACCTCACCGGCGCCATGGGCATCACCAAGACCAGCATGTACGCGGCGTTCGGCAACAAGGAGGAACTCTTCCGCAAGGCGCTGGCCCGCTACAGCGACGGCCCCGCCTCCTACGCGCTGCGGGCGGTCGAGCAGCCGACGGCGCGCGAGGTCGCGGCGGCGTTCCTCACCGGGTCGGTCAACACCACGACCCAGCCGGGCGGCCCGGCCGGGTGCCTGGGCGTGCAGGGGTCGCTGGCGGCGGGCGGGTCCGCCGAGCCCGCGCGGGAGATCCTCGCCGAGTGGCGCAACGACGGCCGCCGGCTGCTCGAGACGCGGTTCCGGCGCGCGGTCGACGAGGGCGACCTGCCGGCCGGGACGGACGCGGCGCGGCTCGCCCTGGTCGTCATGACCATCGGCTTCGGCATCGCGGTCCAGGCCGCGAGCGGAGTGGGCCGCGCCGACCTCCAGGGCATCGCCGACACGGCCCTGCGCCACTGGCCGCTCGTCTAGCGGCCGCGGGTGCTACGGGCGCGACCGGTTCGCGTTGATCTCGTCGCTGTGCTCGAGCGCCCACTCGGCGAGCGCGATCACCAGCGGCACCAGCGTCCTGCCGAGGCCGGTCACCGCGTACTCGACCCGCGGCGGCACCTCGGCGTAGGCGGTGCGGCTGACCAGGCCGTCCTCCACCAGGTGCCTCAACGTGAGCGTGAGCATGCGCTGCGAGACGCCGGAGACCCTCTTCTCCAGCTCCCCGAACCGCAGCGGCCCGTCCTGCAACGCGCCGACGACCAGCAGGCTCCACTTGTCGCCGATGCGGTCCAGCACCTCGCGGACGGCGCCACCGTCGTCCATCGGCGGCGGGCAGGACCGGCCGCGGGTGAACCCCGTCACAGCGCGGCCTCCTGTCGTGGACACATACATCCGTGTGCCTTTTGCGGCGACTCGTTCACGAACACATCATGAGGCTACTTACAACGAGTAAGCATTGGAGAGTTCGGTGAACATCGCACTGTGGGTCGTGCAGGGACTGCTGGCGGCGGTCTACCTGGCGGCCGGCGGCATGAAGGTCGCGCGGTCCCGTGAGCAGATGATCGCGTCCGGCCGCTTCGACTGGATGAAGGACGTGACCGACGGCGGCGTGAAGGCGATCGGCGCGGTCGAGGTCCTCGGCGCGCTCGGCCTCGTGCTGCCGTGGCTCACCGGCATCGCCCCCGTCCTGACGCCGATCGCCGCCGCCGGGCTGGTGGTCGTGCAGGTGCTCGCTGCCCGCGTGCACGTCAAGCACGGCGAGACGCAGTCGTTGCCCGTCAACGTGGTGCTGCTGCTCCTCGCCGCCTTCGTCGCCGTGGGCCGCTTCCTCGCCCTGTGAGCCGTCGCCGCACCGGGGTGACCGGCGGGTAGCGTTCAGCCCGTGGACCCTGTCGCGCTGCCGCTGCGCCCGCCGCGCGGGGAACGGGCCGACGCCGCGCGCAACCGAGCCCACCTGCTCGGCGTGGCCCGGCAGATGGTCGAGGAACTGGGCGTCGACAAGGTCACGATGGACGGCCTCGCCGACCGCGCCGGGCTCGGCAAGGGCACCGTCTTCCGCCGGTTCCGCACGCGGGCGGGCATCTTCTTCGCGCTCCTCGACGAGGAGGAGAAGCGGGCTCCAGGAACAGCTGATGAGCGGCCCGCCGCCGCTCGGTCCCGGTGCGCCGGCGGCCGAGCGGCTGGCCGCGTTCGGGCGGGCGCGGCTCGAGTTCCTCGTCGAGCACGCGGCCCTGGCCCGCGCCACCCTCGACCCCGGCCGCCCGGCGCCGATCGAGGACAGCCCGTCGCTGTTCCACGTGCGGATGCTGCTGAACGAGGCGGTGCCGGAGGCCGCGAGGAGCGGCGCGCTGGCGTTGCAGCTGGTCGCGGCCCTGGAGGGACCGGTCCTGCTCTACCTGCGGGCGCCGGGCGACTCGGGCACCGCGCCACATCCGGGAACCGTCGTCGACGACCTGGCCACGAGCTGGGAAGACCTGATCGGGCGGGTCTGCGGCCGGTGATTGCGGGTACCCCGCCTGGCATGGCGACCTACACGCACACGGCGGAAGCCGACATCCCGGCCGACACGCTCTTCGGCTTCCTGGCCGACCCGACGAACCTGCCGCGCTACTTCCCGCAGATGACGGCGGCCGAGCCCGAGGGCGGTGAGCAGGTGCACGTCGAGGCCGAGGTGCACGGCCACCACGTCGAGGGCGAGGCCTGGGTGCGCCCGGACGAGACGCGGCGCACGCTCGAGTGGGGCGCCGAGGGCCCGGACGACTACCACGGCGAGCTGCAGGTCGAGGAGGTGGCGCCGGGCCGGTCGCGGATCACCGTGAGCCTGCACAGCGTGCGCGAGGCCTCGGGCGACGAGGTGCAGCGCGGCCTCGAGCAGACCGTCGCCGTGCTCACCCAGACGGCGGCGGCCGACGACCGCAGCAGCTGACGGGCGGCCGCTCTCGGCGGTGCTGGGAGCACGCCTGGTCCCGGCGAGGGCGGCGGCCCGGTTGCCGGGCGGGGCCCGCACGCCGGACGGCGGCTGGCTTGCCGGGCGGGGCTGGCTTGCCGGGCGGGGCTGGCTTGCCGGGTGGCGGCTCGCACGCCGGACGGCGGTTGGCTCGCCGGGTGACGGCTCGCACGCCGGACGGCGGTTGGCTCGCCGGGTGACGGCTCGCACGCCGGACGGCGGCTGGCTCGCCGGGTGGGGGCTCGTTCGCCAGACGGCGGCTGGCACGCCGTGATGGCGGCCCGTACGCCGGGCGGCGGCTTGCTCGCCAGGCAGTGGCTCGCACGCCGAGCAGCGGCTAGCTCGCCAGGTGGCGACCGCACGGCGAGCAGGGCTCGTTCGCCAGGCGAGCTGGCACGCCGGGCGGCGGCTGGCTCGCCGGGCGGCGGCTGGCTCGCCGGGCGGCGGCTCGCTCGCCGGGCGGGGGCTGGCCCCACCGCGGTGACACCGGCCCGCCCCAGTGATCATCGGGGCGCGCGCCGGTTGACTGGCGCGCATGTCCACGTTGTCCCGGCGTTCCGCTCTCCGCGGCGCCGCCCTGGCCGCTGCCACCACCACCGCCACTGCCGCCGCCTTCCGGCCCGCCACCGCCCAACCCGCCACCGCCCAACCCGCCACCGCCGCCGAGCCAGCCGCCGCCGAGCCAGCCGCCGCCCACCCCGCCACCGGCCCCCGCGGTGAGGAGGCTCGCGAGTCCTTCACCGTGCGCGACCACCGGGGCCGCCAGCGCCTGCTCGCCGACACCCGGCGCCCGCCCGTCCTCCTGGGCGGCAGGGTGATCCCGGCCGAGGAGCGGCAGGGTCCCGAGCACGGCACCTACCTGATCTTCAACGACGAGAACGGCGACGAGCGCGGTGGTGTCGTGGCCGGGGCCGCGCAGGCCAGCTTCTCGCTCGACTACGTCAACGCGCAGGCCATCACCCTCGGCGCGCAGTGGCAGGGGCAGCACGGGGCGACGGCGTTGTTCTTCAAGCAGATGCCCGACCCGTCGCTGCCCGTCGAGCAGACGCCGCCGATGCCGACCAGGGTCGAGCTGGTGTGGTCGACCGCCGACGGCGCGGTGCTCGCGTTGAACGACTCGAAGGGACGGCCGCGGATCGTGCTCTCGGTGGACGCGCGGGACGTGCCGGGCATCCGCGTGCTCGACGAGAACGGCGCCGTGGTCGGCAGCCTGCCGCTGGACGGCTGACTCAGCTCCGCGCGGGCGTGGTGCGGCGGGGTTCGCGGCGCAGGTCGTCGAGCCCCGCCTGCACGTCGTCGATCGCCAGCTGTTCCGCGGTCGCCGCGTCGCCCGCCCGCAGCGCCCGCACGAGCGCGCGGTGCGTGGCGTAGCGCTCCAGGTTGCGCTCGTGGTTCGCGAGGACGCGTTCGAGGGTCCTGCTCCTGCGCTCCGCCCTGGTGAAGACCCTGGTCTGGTCGAGCAGCCGGACCAGCACGGTGTTGCCCGCGCACGCCGCCACCACGTCGTTGAAGCGCTGCATCACGTCGAGCAGCAGGTTCAGGTGCTTCTCGATCGGGCGGTCCTCGGCCTTGCGCTGCCTGATGACGATCAGCAGGTCGTCCGCCTCGTCCAGGACGGCGTCGAGGTGGTCGAGCTGGGCCGGGGTGGCGTGCCGCGCGGCGAACCGGGCGATCAGGCCGCGCAGCGCCACCTCGACCTCGGCCAGGTCCTCGACGGCGGTGGCGCCGATGTCGGCGACCACGACCGTGCGCGGGCCCGTCCGCTTGATCATGCCGTCCTGCTCCAGGCGGCGGATCGCCTCGCGGACCGGGGTCGGGCTCATCGACAGCCGCTCGGCCAGACCCCGTTCGGTGATCTTCTCGTTCGGTGCGAGCTCGCCCGCGGTGATCGCGTCCTGGACCGAGCGGTACGCCCGGCCGGCCAGCGTCTCGCGGGGATCGTCGTCGGCCGTCACGGTCCCCGATCCTACGTCAGCACGACAAGCTATTGCTTGACCATTTTGCTATAGCATTTTACGGTGAGGGCGCCCACAAGCCAACGGAGGCTTCTGTGTCCACCCTCGCCACGCCGGCGGACCGGCGCACCGCCCGGCGCATCACGTTCTACGTCGCGCTCGCCGTCTTCGCACAGGAAGCCACCTGGGACTTCTACGACGCCCAGGTGCCGCCCCTGCTGCGCGAGCACATCGCCAGCGCCGCGGTCGTCGGCCTGCTGATGGGCATGGACAACCTGCTCGGCATCTTCGTGCAGCCGTGGATCGCCAACCGCTCCGACAACACCCGCACCCGCTGGGGCCGCCGCATCCCCTACCTCGCGGTCGGCATGCCGCTCGCGGCGGTGCTGTTCACGCTGATCCCGCTAGCGACCGCGCTGCCGGCGCTGATCGCGGTGATCTTCGTGTACGCGCTGGCGGGCAACACCTTCAAGCCCATCGCCCAGGCGCTGCTGCCCGACTTCATCGAGCCGCAGCGGCGCGGCAGGGCGAACGCGTTCGTCAAGATCGCCTCCGGGCTCACCGTCCTCGTGTCCGCGCTCATCAGCGCGTTCCTGGTGGACGACCACCCGAAGCTGTCCTTCACCGTCCCGGCGGTGCTCATGCTCGTGGGCACGGCGGTGCTCGTCTGGCGGGTGCGGGACCGGGACTCGCGGGGCTACCAGGCCGCGCTCACCGAGGACGAGGGCGCCGGGGAGCAGACGACCCGGCTCCGCGACGTGCTCACCGAGGTGGTCCGCGACCGCGACCGCAGCCGGCTCCTGCTGGTCTGCACGGTCCTGCTGTTCGCCTGCGCCTGGTTCTCCTCGCGGGCGCTGTTCACCCCGTACGGCATGGAGACGCTCGGCCTGACCCGCGGCGAGGCGGGCTCGCTGACGTTCCCCAGCGGCATCGCGTTCCTGCTCGCCGCCTACCCCGCCGCGCTGCTCGCCGAACGCATCGGGCGCATCCGGACGATCACCATCGGCATGTCCGTCTTCGGGGTCTCGCTCGCCCTGGGCGGACTCGCGCCGAGCCCCACCACCACCGTGATCGCGTTCTGCGTCGGGGCCGCCGGCGCGGCCGGGTTCGTGATCAACGCCGCCGTCGTGCTGTGGAACCTCGCGCCGTCGTCCCGCGTGATCGGCGTCTACACGACGCTCTACACGGTGAGCTGGGCGATCGGCGGGTTCCTCGGCCCCGGCCTGGTCGGCGCGATGGTCGACGTCACCGGGTGGCGGTTCATGCTCCTCGACATCGCCCTGCTCTGCGCGCTCGCCGTCGCGGTGGTGCTGCGGGTCGCCGTCGTCCACCGCCGCCACGCCACCTCTTTCTAGCACTCCGAAGGGAAACCGCTCATGAAAGCCGTCCGCGTGCTGTCGCCCACGGGCATGCTCGGAGCCGGGTTCACGCAGTCCTCCGTGGACCGCGGGCTCGAACTCGGGGCCGACGTCATCTCCGTCGACGCCGGGTCGACCGACTCGGGCCCCCACTACCTCGGCTCGGGCACGCCCAAGACGACCGCGGCCGCCGTCAAGCGCGACCTGCGGGTGCTGCTGAAAGCCTCGGCCCTGGCCCGGATCCCGCTCGTCGTCGGCTCCTGCGGCACCAGCGGCACCGACTCCGGTGTCGAGTGGGTCGCGGGCCTCGTCGACGAGGTCCTGCTCGAGGAAGGCCTCGACCTGGCCGTCACCACCATCTTCAGCGAGCAGGACGCCGGCTTCGTCACCGAACGCCTCCGCGCCGGCGCCGTGCACCCGCTGGCCCCGGCGGGCGAGCTCGACGAGGCCACAGTGGACAGTTGCACGCACATCGTCGGCATGATGGGCCACGAACCGATCGAGGAAGCCCTGCGCGCGGGCGCCGACGTCGTGCTCGCGGGCCGGGCGACCGACACGGCCGTCGCCGCCGCGTTCCCGTTGCTGCACGGCATGCCGGCCGGGCCGACGTGGCACGCGGCGAAGATCGTCGAGTGCGGCGGGCAGTGCACGACCAACCCGCGCACCGGCGGCGTGCTCGCCACGATCGACCAGACCGGCTTCACCATCGAACCGCTCGACCCCGACGCCGCCTGCACGCCGATCTCCGTCGCCGCGCACATGCTCTACGAGACCGTGAACCCGTTCCGGATGCGCGAACCCGCGGGCGAACTCGACGTCACCGACGCCACCTACACCGCGCTCGACGACCGGCGCGTGCGCGTCGAGGGCTCGCGGTTCCACGCCGCCGGCCAGCACACGATCAAGCTGGAGGGCGCCAGGGTCACCGGCTACGAGACGATGTCGTTCACGGCCATCCGCGACGAGCACATTCTCGCCGACATCGAGGCCTGGACGACGTTCTTCGTGGAGGTCTTCACCGGCCGCGTCGCGCAGACGCTGGGCCTGGACGAGAGCCAGTACTCGTTCGACCTGCGCCGCTACGGCTACGACGCCGTGCTGGGCGACCTGGACCCGTCGACCGCCCCGCCGCGCGAGATCGGCGTGATGCTGCTGGTCCGCGCGGCCACCCAGGAGCTCGCGACGGCCGTGGCGAAGGTCGCGAACCCGCTGATGCTGCACCTGCCGACCCCGGACATGGCCTACCTGCCGAGCCTCGCGTTCGCGACCTCCCCCGCGGAGACCGAGCGCGGCGCCGTCTACGAGTTCGTGCTGCAGCACGTCGTCGACGCCACCCCCACCGAGATGTTCCGCACCGACCACCGGAAGGCGCCCACCCATGGCTGAGCCGACGTTCGCAGACCTCGCGCTGGAGGTCCGGTCCAAGAACGCGGGACCGTTCTGGGTGACGATGGAGCTGTTCCTGCGCGACGAGGCGGGGTACGCGCTGGCCGCCGCGCCCGAGGTCCTCGACGAGGCCGTCGTCGCGCGGCTCTACGGCGTGCGGGCCGAGGACGTGCAGATCTTCCGCATCCCGTCGCTGAACGTCGTCAAGATCTCGTTCCCGCGGCCGGTGCCGCAGGCCGGGCTGCGGGACCGCGACGTGCACGCCGGGCAGCACCACGTGCCGCTGGCGGCGCTGCCGGCGGTGCTGCCGGGCTGAGCGGGACCCGCTACCGGGCCGACTCGATCATCCGCCGGGCCCGCGGGAAGTCCCGCAGCTCGGCGGCGAGCAGGTCGAGCGTCGGCCCGAGCACCCGCGCGGGCACGCTGCGCGCCACCAGCACGTCGCCGGTCCACGAGATGAACGACCGGAACAGCTCGTCGTCGTCGACGTAGAGCGCCGTCCCCAGGAACTCGACGATGTGCTTGAGGTCCTCGGCGGTGTGCTGGCGCTGCTGGTCGTCGTAGTCCGCCATCGCCGGCACGCGTTCCTCCAGCGCCCGGTACACCGAGCGCACGAGGGTGGGCGTGCTGCGGGTGACCAGCGTGTACTCCTGGTCGACCAGGTGCGGCAGGTCGTCGACCGGCTGGTGCGGCGTGCCCGGTGCCGGCAGGCGCGACTCGACGAGCATGTCGGCGGCCTGGCGGGCGTCGGCGGCCCACGCGTTGGCGCCGAAGCGGCGCGCGTACTTGCCGCCCTCGCCGAAGGCCGCGCCGCCCACCATCACCGGCACGCCCGCGGCCTGGCAGGCGGTCATCGTGGCGTGCGCGACGGGCAGGCGCGTGGCGATCGAGCTGGACAGCGCGACCACGTCCGGGCCGGTGCGGTGCAGGTGGGTGATCAGGTGCGGGGTCGGCACCTGGGCGCCCAGGTAGTCGACGCGGAACCCGCGCAGCGCCAGCACCTCGGCGAGCAGGCGGGCGGGCAGCGCGTGCCACTCGCCGTCGACGCACGCGACCGTCACGCGGCCGTGCTTCGGCGGCTCGTACGGGCGGGTGACCGACAACGCCGACACGGCGCGGTCGTTGATCGCGGTGATCGCGTGCTCCTGGGCGACGCTGATCCGGTTCTCCGCCCACTCCGCGCCGACGCGGCGTTGCACGGCGCCGACGACGTCGAGCAGCGCGACCTCGTAGCCGTCCTGCTCGGCGGCCTTCAGGACGACGTCGGTGGCCCGGCGCTCGTCGCCGTCGAGCGCCGCCTCCCACAGGTCGTCCGCGGCGTCGCCGGCGACAGCGGTGGCCGGGGTGAGGGCCGTCTCCGGCACGGGGCTCACCTCCGGCGCGGCGCCGTGATCGCGACAACCGCCATGTCGTCGTGCGTCCCGTCGCCGATCCACTGCGACGCCAGCATGTGCACGTGCTCGGCCAGCGCCTCGGCGGGCATGCCGCCGCACTCGCGCAGCGCGCGCAGCAGCCGCTCCTCGCCGAACTCCTCGTCGCCCAGCGGACCGCCGACGGCCTCGGTGATGCCGTCGGTGTGCAGCAGGCACGAGTCGCCGGAGGCGAGCACGACCTCGTCGCTCGTCGTGATGATCTCGGGCAGGATGCCGACCAGCGTGCCGCGCGTCTTCGCGACCTCGACCTCGCCGTTCGCCCGCACGATGACGGCCGGCGGGTGCCCGCCGGAGGTGAGCTCGACGTGCAGGCCCTCGCCGCGCGGGGTGACGGTCGCGATGACGACGGTGATGAACCGCGTGCGGTCGGAGGTGAGCAGCGCCTGGTTCAGCGAGCGCAGCATCTGGTCGTGGTCGGCGACCACAGGCAGCAGAGCGTGCACCGTCGTGCGGACCCGTCCGGTCTGCACCGCGGCGTCGAGGCCCTTGCCGCACACGTCGCCGAGCACGACGAACAGCTCACCGTTCTCGCGCTCGTGCACGTCGTAGAAGTCACCGCCGACGCGTTCGGTCTCCTGCGCGGCCCGGTAGCGGCCCGCGAGGTCGACGGCGTCGTAGCGGCGCAGCATCGGCGGCAGGAGGTCCCTGGTCAGGCGCTCGGTGATGGCCGCCTGCTGGGTGAAGAGCCACGCCGCGGACATCGCGACGCCGGCGCGGGAGGCGAACAGCCGCGCGAACGACTCCTCGTCCTCGGCGAAGGCCTGGTCGCGGCGCATGAGGATCAGCGCGCCCGCGGGCACCCCGTGCCCCGGCAGCGGCGTGACCACGATCGACGTCACGTCCCGTGCCATCCACCCCGGCGCGGCGGCCGGGTCGATCCAGCGCGACGGCACCGGCGGGAAGCCCTTGAGCGCCTCGCTCAGGCCCACGACCTCGTCCACGTCGATGCGCAGCAGCTCGTGGGTCGGTTCCTCACCCCTGCGGCACCGCGTGACGGCGTGGCCCTCGGTGGTGCCGGGCGCGATCACCAGCACCTCGTCCGCGAGGTGGGTGGAGGCGAGCTCGGCGACGACGCTCATGCACCGCTCGGGGTTGAGCGACGTCATCAGCGCGGTCGACATCTGCGTGAGCAGTTCGGCGCGGTGGCGCTGCAGGCGGAGGTCGGTGTCGTCCAGCAGCCACCAGGTGACCTCACCGCTCGCGTGGTCCACCCGGTGAGCGGCATAGCTGCGCTCCGAGATGAGCACGGACTCCCCGTGCTGCCACCTCGGCTCGACGTCTGCTGGCAACAACTCCTTCGCCGCGTCGTTCATGCTGTGGACGACCCCGGCGGCGTCGACGACGACGGCGGGGCACGGCGAACGCAGCCAGCTTTGCACTGCGACCATGACCCGATTGTTCCATCCGCACTGGATCAAGAACAATGTTTGAGAAGGTGTGGCGGCGGGTAGTGACCGTCAGGTCACCCTGAGATGTTGAATCGTCGCGGTCGCGGAACAGGCGTTCAAGCCGAAGTAGCCGCTGCTGAACGTCGTGTCGACGACGTCCACCACCGGTGAGCTGCCTTGATCGAGCCAGACCTGGATGCGGGGCCCGGTGGCGCGCACCTTCAGGTGGTAGGTCCGTCCCGGGACGATCGGTGTGACGTACGTCGCCATATCGGTGCCGGGGCGCCACAGCTTCACCACCCCGCTCGTGTCGATGTTCGCCGTGTAGCCGGCACCTCCGGCCGTGGCGCGGAAGGTCAAGCCCGCCGCGACGCCGTTCAGCACGGCGAGATCGCCCTCGTAGACGAAGTCCGACCCGGCGCGGTCGCTGAGGTGGAACGCGTCGCCGGACGCGTTGGCGCGCAACGATTCCGGCGTCGTGGTCCAGGTCCCGGCGGTCGAGGTCCACGGTCCCGACGGGAACGCGTCGAAGCCGCCGGGGCCGGTGTTCAGGTTCTGCACGGTCGCCGTGCCGCGGAAGGCGTTCGCGCCGAACCGCCCGGAGGCGTACGCGGTGTCGGTGGCGTCGATGACCGGCGTGGTGCCGTGGTTGAGCCACACCTGGATGCGCGAGCCGGTCGTCTGCACCTTCAGGTGGTACGTGCGGCCTCGCACGACCGGCGTGGCGAACGTCGCGATGTCACGGCCGGGACGCCACAGCTTCACCACGCCGCTCGCGTCGATGTTCGCCGTGTAGCCCGTTCCCTCGGGCGTGGCGCGGAACGTCAGCCCGGCGGCCTGGGCCGTGTCGAGGCGCAGGTCGCCCTGGTACACCGCGTCGGCGCCGGTGGTGGCGCTCAGGTAGAACGCGTCCCCGGTCGTCTGCGCCTGCTTGCCGCCCGCCACGTCGGTCCACGAGCCGGCGGGAGCGCTCCACGGGCCGGCGAGGTTGCTGTCCATCGTGGACTGAGCGGTGCCCCAGCTCGTGCTCAGCCGCGTGAACCTCGCCTCCTTCAGCCTGACCTGGCCGCCGGTGGCGAAGAGCCGGATGCCCTGGCTGACGGCGGCGGAGTCGAAGTTCACGTTGTCCGCCACCGAGAACACGCCGTCGCCGCCGAAGACCTCCAGCTGCCCGCGGTCCACCAGCAGGCGCACGCTCACCTCGTCCCCGGTGACCTCGAACGGCTTGCCGTACAACGTGCGCGCGGCGCGGTCGTAGACCACCGTGCGGTCGGCGGTGCCGTCGGAGCGGCTGTGCAGGGCGAACCCGAACTGCTGCGCGGTCGCGCCGCGCAGGTCGAACTTCGCGGTGATCTCGTAGGTGTCGGCGAGGATCCCGGAGAGCGGGTTGTTCGTGGCGGTCACGGTGGTGCCGCGCCAGGTGCGGGTGTCGGCGCGCAGCGAGTCGAGCTCGGCCACCGGCGTCCGCGTCACCTCCGGCCCGTCCGAGGAGGCGACCAGGCCGAGCGCCACCGGGAAGGTGGCGTTGCCGGTCCAGCTGCTCCCCCGGTTGCCGCCCTGCCAGGCCATCTGGACCACGCGGCCGTCCGGGACGTTGTCGAACGACTCGGCGGCGTAGAACGACCCGCCCGCGTAGGTCGTGCCGAGGTTCATCTTCTTGGGCTGCGGCCGATCGGTGCGGAACACCTCGCCGTCGAACGTCCCCACGACGTACTCGCCGGTCGCCGAGGTGAGCACCCACCGCGGGCTGCCGTCGAGCGGCAGCACGTACAGGTCGGGGCACTCGAAGAGCCAGTCGGCCGCGTACCGGCTGGCGAACGTCCACTCCAGCAGGTTCGGCGAGGTGTAGAGGTCGACGCCGTTGCCGCCGGCGTTCGACCACACGACCATGACCCACTGCCGGCGGGCGGCGTCCCAGACGACGTTGGGGTCGCGGCTGTCCTTCGGGATCTCGATCTGCTTGCGCCCCTGGTCGTACGCCTGGAACGTGCGCCCGTTGTCGTTGCTGTAGAAGATGCTGACGCCATCGGTGCCGGAGTAGACGATGATCGGGTCGAGCGGCCCGGTCTTGAGCCCCGACGCGTTGGTCGTGTCGACGACGCCGCCGCCGGAGAACAACGTGCCGGGGTGCACGCCGGGTTCGAGCGCGATCGGCTTCTGCGTCCAGTGCACCAGGTCGGGGCTCGTGGCGTGGCCCCAGTGCATCGTGTCCCACTCCAGGCCGTGCGGGTTGTGCTGGTAGAAGAAGTGGTAGAGGCCGTTGGCGAACACCAGCCCGTTGGGGTCGTTCATCCACCCCGACCGCGAGCTGAAGTGGAACTGGCCGCGGAACGGCTCGGCGTAGGTCGTCGCCGGGTAGGGGAACTCCGGGTAGTCCGGCACCGTGCCCGCGCGTGCGGGACCTCCCGGCACGAGCAGGGCCAGGGCAGTGACCAGCACGATGAGCACCGCGCGAGTTCGGCGTCCCACGAGACCTCCCCGACAACGTTGTCGAAGGCCCCACCGTGGCGCAGTTCCCAGTTGAGATGTAGCCGCTCTCCGGGTGAGAGCGTTCACACCTCGAGGGTGACCTCGCTCAGCGGCGCGCTGGTGCACGTGCGCACCAGGCCGCCGGGCTCCTCCCGGGTCACCCGGCCCGAGCGCAGCCTCACCACGCAGTCGCCGCAGCTGCCGACCGTGCACGAGTACGGCAGCGGCAGACCGGCGGCGAGCCCGGCGTCGAGCAGCGTCTGGCCCGGTTCGACGACCGCGGTGCCGACGGGTTCGCCGTCGCTCTCGACGACCAGCCGTTGCGGCGTGGTGGACGTCGTCGCGGCCGGAACGGTGGTGTAGCGCTCGGCGTGGACGCGGTCCGCCGGGACCCCGAGCGCGTCCAGCGCCCGCCGGGCGGTGTCCACGAGCGGTTCCGGCCCGCAGAGGTAGAACCGCGCGCCGGTCAGGTCCTCCGCCCAGGCGCGGATCCCGCCGGCGTCGAGCCGCCCGTCGCGCGCGGTCAGCACGTGGGTGACGGTGAGCCGGTCGGGGTGGCGCTTCCCGAGGCGCTCCAGCTCGGCCTCGAAGATCGTGTCCTCGACGGTGCGGTTGCTGTAGAGCAGGGCGATCCGGTGGCCGCCGGGCTCCGCGAGCGCCGCCCGGATCATGCTCATCACCGGCGTGACACCGCTGCCCGCCGCGACCATCGCGACGTCGCAGCCGGGTTCGAGGTGGAACGCGCCGGACGGCCCGCGCACGGCCACCCGGTCGCCCGCCGCGAGCGAGTGCACGTGGGCGGAGAACCGGCCGGCCCGCTTGACCGTGAGCTCCAGGCGGCGGCCCGGCGCCGACGACGCCGAGTAGGGCCTGCGCAGGTCGTCGCTCACCAGCGTGAAGAACTGGCCGGGCCGGAAGTCGAACGGGTCGCCGTCCTCCAGCACCAGCGTGACGGTGTCCGCGGTCTCCCGGCGCACCTCGGTCACGCGCACCTCGCGCAGCGGTTCCTCCCGTGTGAGGCGGGGTCTCGTCGTGAGCTCGTAGCCCTCCTTGCGCAGGCCCGAGCGGTAGGCGACGGTCATGACCGCCCGCAGCCACGTAGGCGGGACGAGGTTCCCGGCCTTCGCGAGGAGCCCGGAGAGCCCCTTCTTCGGGAGGTTCGCGGCGAGGTGGCGGCCGGCCAGCGCCATCAGGTCCGGCACGTCGGCCGGCGCGGAGGTCCACAGCCGCGACCGCGTCACGGCGGCGCTCGTGGTCAGCTCGGCCGCCTCCACGTCCACCACGATCGCGGCGTGCGGCGCGATCCCCCGCAGCGACAGCGGTTCCAGCACTGCCGGGTCGACGGTGACCGCTCCCCTGCCGCGCACGTGCAGGACGCCCGTGCGGCCGGGCACGAGCGCGGCCAGCGAGAGCCGGTCGTCCTGCACGAGGTTGTGCAGCGAGTCGGTCCGCTTGTTGCCCTTGCGGTCCGCGATCACGAGCGTGCGGTCGTCCAGGATCCGCGCGACCTGCCCCTGGTCGCCGCGGGGACTGGTGTCACTGCCGCCGTGACCGTCCCAGGTGGACAGTGCCAGGAACGGCGCCCCGGCCAGGAAGTCCGCGATCCCCGGCCGGGCGAGCGGCCCGTCCCCGGTGACGGCGGCGGCGGGCGGGGCGGCGACGGGCGGCTGCCACAGCCCGGACCGCAGCACGGCCTGGGCGCAGTGCACGTACACCTCCCCGACCTCGAAGGCGTGCCGCCGCACGACCCCGTTGACCCGCAACGTCTCCCCCACGCCCGGCAGCAGGAACACGAGCGAGGCCGGTCCCTCGGCGGTCTCGTCCATCTCGAACGAGATGCGCGACGGCGAGTGCACCCGCGCGAACCCGGGCCTGCCGCCCACGAACGTCGTCCTGCTCGTGCCCCGTGCGTCGCGGTGGCCGAAGCCCGCGACGGGACTGCGCGCCAGCAGCTCCACGCACCCGGCGTCGAGCGCGGCGAGCTGCTTCAGCATGATCAGCGACGCCGGCGCGCCCACCACCCCCTCGATCTCGGACGCGGTGGAAAGTCGGTTGTTTTCCCAGCTCATGACACTATTATGAGCTTTTGCTCAGATCTCCGGTACTCGCTTTTGGAAGGACTCCATGCCGTCGGCAGGCCGCCCCGCAGCACCACGTCGCAAGCCCCGCCAGGTCCGCGCGGAGCTCACCCGCGACCGCATCCTCACCGCCGCTGCTCACGTTTTCACCGAGCACGGCTACGCCGCGGGCACCACCAACCGCATCGCCGAGCAGGCCCGCGTCTCGATCGGCTCGCTGTACCAGTACTTCCCGAACAAGGACGCGATCCTGGCCGAGCTCATGGTGCGGCACATCGACCGCGGCGCCTGGCGCCGGGCCGAGGACCTCGACCTCTCGCCCGGCACCCTGGAGGCGGTGGTGCGCGCCCTGGTCCGCGACGCCGTCGACAACCACCGCGACGACCCGCGCCTGCTGCGGATCATGATCGAGGAGGGCCAGCTCTCCGACGAGCTGCGCGCCACGATCACCCGCCACGGCGAGCAGCGCGTGGCGGAGGTGCGCGACCTGTTCGCCCGCCACCCGGACGTCCGCGTGCGCGACCTCGCCGCGGCGGCCGAGCTGGTCGTGTTCACCGTGGAGATCAACACGCACCGGCTGGCGGCGTTCCCGCAGGGGCTCGCGCTCGAGACGGTGGAGAGCGAACTGGTGGACATGGTGACCCGGTACCTGCGCGGCTGATGCCGGTCCCCCGGCTCCCGGCCTGTCAGCGCAGCCGGTACCCGGCCCCGCGACCAGCCCCCGCACCCGCGCGGCCGTCTGCTCCGCGTCGAGACCACCGCTGTCGGCCACGTGCCGTTCCAGCTCCCCCAGCCGGCAGAACGCGCCGCGCAGACCGGTGATCGCGTCGACGTTCTCCCACTCGCCGACGCGTCCCCGCGCCCTGGCCGGCGTGGTCTCGAGGTCGGGCCGGAGCACCACGGACGACACCGGGAGGCCGGGCTCCCGGAACGGGGCCAGGAACCACGGTCCGATGACGCCGTCCACCACCACGACATAGCCGCCGCTGGCGGGCCTGCCAGGACGAGCACTTCTCCGGTCATGGCACCGAAAACCAGTCCCGCGCGCTCACGGGAACAAGCTGTTCTTCCCGGCGCGCGAGGACGTCACCGGTGCGCCCGGCGCTCCTCGCGGGCCTGCTCGATGCGGTCCTCCAGTTCGGCGTACCACTGCTCGCCCCGAGCGCCGCAGCTGTCGCGGATCTCGTGCTTGAGCTCGGCCGTGTCGGCGTTCAGGTCGCGGACGACGGTCAGGCCCTCCTCGACCTGGCCGCTCAGCTCGCCGTGCGACCGCGTCAGGTGGGCGGCCACGGCGTGCATCTCCGCGCGGGCCTGCCGGGCGGCGCGGCCCGGCACGACCATGCGGTGCGGCGCCAGGCGGGCGCGGCGGACCAGGTACGACATCGTGTGCAGCGAGGTCTGCGCGGACCGGTAGGCCAGGTGCGCGGTGTCGGCGCACTGGTAGGACTCGCGGTGGAAGACGCGCAGGGCGTGGAACTCGACGTCGGAGCGGCCGGACCGGGTCCGGGCCGCGGGATGGCCGGGCGGGCGGGTCCGCGCGGCGCGCAGCTTCGTCACCCGCGCCCGCACCTGCTCGGCCTGCCGGCGCACGCGGTCGTTCGCGGCGCGGACCTGCTTCAGCGCGCGGTCGGCCTCCGCCGCGGCGGCGCGGACCTCCTCGACCGTGACGCGCCGCGGCCTGCGGTCCCACAGCGCCATCACGATCAGCGCGCCGATGCCGGCCAGCGCCGTGACGACCAGCGGGCCCGTGCCGTCGTTGATGTCGTGCTCGCCCGGTTTGAGCTTGAGGAACGCGACCGCGTTCATCACGCCGAGCAGCGCGAGGCCCCTGGTGGCGAACCCCAGCCAGCGCCGCGGCCTGGGGGTGGACCAGCCGCGCAGCCGGCCGTGCCCGCGCAACGACATCCGCACCAGCAGCATGGCCAGCGGCAGCGACACGACCGAGGTCCACTGCCACGGGGCGACGTTGGCCACGCGTTCCGGTGTGCCGTTGACCATGATGTGCGCGGCGATGGCCGGGGCGACCAGCAGCATCGTCAGGGGCACGCCGAAGAACACGGCGATCAGCGAGAGCGCACACCCACCGCACCCGCCGTTGTCGCGCTTACTCGCCACGCCTGCGCTGCTTCCCGCGGCGGACGGGGTGGAGCGCCCGCGCCCCCGAGCCGTTCAGCACGTCGTCGATGACCTTCGCGACGCCGCCGGTGAGGTCGGCGTGGTGCTGCACGAGCGCGGTGGTGAAGTGCCGGGTCAGCTCGACGTACGCGCGCCGTTCGGCGGCCGGCAAGCCGGGCCGGACCGTCTCGCGCTGCATGGTCACCATGCACTCGCGCAGGGCGCCCGCGCTCACGTCCGCCCTGCTCACGTTCTGGCGCATCTGCCGCAACGACGCGCTGGACTCGCGGCGCCGCTGGTCCAGCACCGCGAACTCGATCCCCCTGCCGTCGGCGGCGCGCGTCTCGCGCAGCCGCGCCAGCTCGGCGTTCAGGGCGTACGACTCGGCGACGTGCCGGCCCGCCTCCCCCAAGGGGCTCAACGACTTCGCGATGCGCGAGACCGACTCGGTGAACTGCACGCGCTCGCCGGTCACACGGATCAAACCGTTCGACATGGCGGCTTAATCCGCCCCGCCGCACGCGGCGTTACAGCTTTCCCTTGCACCTCACCAAATCCACGCGAGGGGGCATGGTCAGTCCGGCAGTCCCGCCGCGGTCTTGCTGCGGGTCCAGAACTTCGTGACGTCGCCGGGCTTCTCCCGCGTGGACGGCAGGACGTGCGCCGGTCGTGCGCGCCGGTCGTGCCAGAACTGCCCGGGCCGCGGCGCGGGACTCGTGGCGGCCAGCCAGACGATCGTGTCGGCGCCCTCCGCGGGGGTGCGCAGGACGGCCTTGGTCAGGCGGTGGAAACCCGGCAGCGACCCGGCCACGCCCGGCGTGTCGGCCCAGCCGGGGTGCATGGCGTGCACCCCGATGCCGTCGGAGGCGTACCGCGCGGCCATCAACGGCGCGAGCGCGACCTGCATCCGTTTGGTGCGTGCGTACGCCGTGGCACCGCGGTACTCGCCCTCGCGGTATTCGAGGTCGTCGGCCTGCAGGCGTTGCGTGTACATGCCTCCGGAGGACACGAGGACCACGCGCGGATCAGGAGAGGCCGCGAGCAACGGCCGCAGCAGGTCCGTGAGCAGCAACGGGCCGAGGACGTGCGTGGCGAACGTCAGCTCGTGCCCCTCGGGCGTCTCCGTGCGCTGCTGCGGCAGCACCCCGGCGTTGTGCACCAGGACGTCGAGCCGGTCGTGCGCCTCTCGCATCTCCCGGGCGAAGCGGCGCACCGAGTCCGGGCCGGACAGGTCGCAGAGCCGGACCTCGACGACGGCACCGGGCACGGCGGCGACGATCTCGTCGCGTGCGGTGTCGCCCTTGGCCTGGTCGCGCACGACGAGGACCACGGCCGCGCCCAGCCGGGCGAGCCCCAGCGCGGTCGCCTGGCCGATCCCCGACCCCGCCCCGGTCACGACGGCGAGCCGGCCGCGCAGGGCGTCCGGCCGCGGGTCGCCGGCGGGCCAGGACCTGCGGCGCAGCCGGTAGCCCCACTTCGAGTAGCCCGGTGCCACGAGCCGGTCGGCGAGGGTGTCGAACACGTCGGTGCCTCCTGTCAGCCGTAGCGGAGGGGTTTCCGCGCGGGTGCCTCCAGCACGCGTGACGCGAGCCACGCGAGCCCGTCCGCGGTGCTCGCGGGGGTTCCGGACGGCTGGATCACGTGGCTGAGCACGGTGCGCGTGATCAGGTCGATCAGGACCCGCGCCCGCTCGTCGTCCAGCCCGGTCGGATAGGCGGCGACCCGCGCGGTGAGCACCCCCTCGACCTCGGCGAGCAACGTCCGGGCCTGCGTGGTGAGCAGCGGCACCAGTTCCGTGTCGGCACCGTGCGTCGCGGAGGCGATGGCGCGGACGAGCAGGTTGTCCCGCGCGAGCTCGAGGACGTCCCGGACGGCGTCGTGGACGGCCTCGACCAGGTCGTCGGCGTGGCGGTCGAACGCATCGCCGACGACCGCGAGGAACCGGCCCAGCTCGTGGGCCATCATGGCGTCGGCGAGCGCGTTCTTCGAGCCGATCTCGTTGTAGACGGTCTGGCGGCTCACGCCGACCTGCTCGGCGAGCCGGCCCATGGTGACGGCGGCCCAGCCGGTGCGGGCGGTCAGCTCGATCGCCGCCTCGATGATCGGCAGGCGGCGCTGACCACCTGCCGGAGCCGCCGCTGTCGCACCCATGCCGCGATCCTAGGACGTCACCCGTCCCGGCGCGACGAAGTCGATCTTCTCCCGCACGCCGCAGTCGGGGCAGCACCACGAGTCCGGGATCGCCCGCCAGGGCGTGCCGGCCGGGAAGCCCTCGCGCGGGTCGCCGGTCCTCTCGTCGTAGACGTACCCGCAGCCGGGGCACATCCCGCCCCCGGTGGCATTGCCGGCCGGGTCCCCGGTCTGCGCGTCCCCGGTCTGCGCGTCCCCGGACCCGGTGTCCCCGGACCCGGTGTCCGTTCCGCCGTACCGGGCGAGCACCTCCGCGCGCTTGCCGGGCTGGATGTTCGCGCGGCCGATGTCGCCGCCGTACCGGGCGAGCACCTCCGCGCGCTTGCCGGGCTGGATGTTCGCGCGGCCGATGTCGCCGCCGAAGTGGGCGCGCACCCGCGGGTCCATCACGCGGCGCCACAGCGGCGGGACCAGCGCCAGCAGGATCATCCCGGCGTACCCCGTGGGCAGCACCGGCGACTCGGCGAAGTCGCGCAGCGTCTGGTAGCGCCGGGTCGGGTTGGCGTGGTGGTCGCTGTGCCGCTGCAGGTGGTAGAGCAGGACGTTCGTGGCGATGTTGTTGGAGTTCCAGCTGTGGCTGGGGTCCACCCGCTCGTAGCGGCGGCGGCCCGGCGCGCCGACCCTGCGCCGCAGCATCCCGTAGTGCTCCAGGTAGTTCACGACCTCGAGCAGCGAGAACCCGATCACGGCCTGCACCAGCAGGCACGGCAGGACGCCCGGGCCGAGCCAGACGACCATCGCCGCCCACAGCGCCGCCGACATCAGCCACGCGTTGAGCACGTCGTTGCCGATCCGGTACGGGTGCCGGCCGCGGCGGCCGTACCGCTTGCGCTCGAGCCGCCACGCCGACCGCACCGACCCGGCGACCGTGCGCGGCCAGAACCGGTAGAAGCTCTCCCCCACCCTGCTGCTCGCCGGGTCGTCCGGGGTCGCGACGCGGACGTGGTGGCCGCGGTTGTGCTCGATGTAGAAGTGGCCGTAGAAGCTCTGCGCGAGCGCGATCTTCGACAGCCAGCGCTCGTGGCTCTCCTTCTTGTGCCCCAGCTCGTGCGCCGTGTTGATGCCGATGCCGCCGATGCACCCGATGGACACCGCGAGCCCGATCTTGTCCACGACGGACAGGTCGCCGCGGGCGATCACCCAGAACGCCAGCACGAAGCCGGCGTACTGGACCGGCAGGAACAGGTAGGTGATCCAGCGGTAGTAGCGGTCGTTCTCCAGCCGCTCGATCACGTCGTCCGGCGGGTTGCCGCGATCGAGGCCCGCCACGAGGTCGATCGCCGGGACGACCGCCAGCACCACGATCGGGCCGATCCAGAACCACACGCCCCAGCCCGTGGCGGCGTGCAGCCCGATCGCGAGGAACGCGAGGGACGGCACGACCAGGCCCAGCAGCCACAGGTGGCGCTTGCCGTCCGTCCACTGCTCGGTCGAGCCGGCGGGCACCGTCGCCTTCATGTCGCGCTCCTTCGGGGAGGTTGACAGAAAGGTAGGCGATGTAAAACCGGTTTGACAATAGGCCGGAGTTTGTAAAATCGGGGGCCAGTGGACATCAGACGAGCGAGAGCAACACCCGTTCGCGCCTGCGGTGGGCGACCGCCGTGACGGTGAGGCGCACCCGGCCGGCCACGGCGCCGAGGGCCGCGGTGAGGTCGCGGACGACCTGCTCGCGCGGGCTGCGGTGCCACAGCACGACCTCGGCGTGGATGTCGCCGTCGATCCCGGTCTCGACGCTGTGCACGGCCGGGTGGCACAGCACCGACTGCTCGACGAGCGACAACCGCTCGTCCTCGGTCAGCGTCGTGCGCAACGGGACGACGTGGCGGGTGCAGCGGGACACGGGGGCTCCTCTCGTCGGGCACTGGACAGGACGCACGGAAGAGCCCGCATGTCACGCTCGTTCACCGGATCGGGTCAGAAGACCTCGCGGTCGCGTTCCTGCGCGCGCACCTCGTCGAGGTCGGCGAGGCGTTTCAGGTTCTGCACCGCGCGGCCCATCCGGTGGTTGGCGCGGACCTGCGTCTCGTTGCGGTCCATCCAGGCCCAGTAGCCCGCGGTGAACGGGCACGCCCGCTCGCCCGTGCGCTTCTTCGGGTCGAACCAGCAGCCGCGGCAGTGGTCGGTCATGCGGTTGAGGTAGGCGCCGCCGCTGAGGTACGGCTTGGTCGCGATGACCCCGCCGTCGGCGTGCTGGCTCATGCCGATCACGTTGACCGGCATGACCCACGGGAAGCCGTCCACGAAGGACGTGATGAACCAGTCGTTGAGCGCCGCCGGGTCGTAACCCCGTTGCAGGGCGTGGTTGCCGAGCACCATCAACCGCTGGATGTGGTGCACCCAGCCGTGGTCGCGCACGCCCTCCAGCGCGGTGCGCAGGCACGACGCGCGCACCGTGGCGGGCCGCAGCTCGGCCCACCAGTCCGGCAACGGCGTCGTGGCGCGGAAGTTGTTGCGCTGCACGTACTTCCCGCCGAGGTGCCAGTACAGGTGCCACACGTACTCGCGCCAGCCCAGGATCTGCCGGATGAACCCCTCCGCGCTCGCCAGCGGCACCTCTCCCGCCCGGTAGGCGTCCTCGGCCGCGTAGACGACCTCCAGCGGGTGCAGCAGGCCGTGGTTGAGCGGGACCGACAGCAGCGAGTGCGCCATCGTCCAGTCCTTGGCCAGCACCGCGTCCTCGTGCGGGCCGAAGTGCGGCAACCGGTGGCGGACGAAGGTCTCCAGCGCCCGCAGCGCCTCGGTGCGGGTGATGGCGAAGCGGCGCGGGCCGTCCCTGCCGACCGCGGGCGGGTCCAGCTCGTCGAGGTCGGCGCGGACCTGCGCGTCGATCTCGTCCTCCTCCGGCCACCACGGGTCCGGCACGCCGAGCTTCGCCCTCTTCGGCGGTGGTTCGCGGTTCTCGACGTCGAGGTTCCACCGCCCGCCGGTGGGTGTCGTGCCGTCCATGAGCACGTCGAACCGGGAGCGCTGGAAGTGGTAGAAGTCCTCCATCAGGAACCGCTCGCGGGTGCCGGCCCACGCGGTGAACTCGTCGCGGGACAGCGCGAACGCGGGCGTGGGGAGCACCTCCACGCCGAGCCGTTCGAGCATCCGCCGTGCGGCGAGCGACCCCGGCTGGTGGGCGACGAGCGGGCGGCCGAAGTCGCGGATCGCCTCGCCGTAGGTGTTCGCGCGCACGATCGTGACGCGGTCCGGGAGCTCCCGCGCGAGATGGCGCATGCCGGACAGCACCAGGTGCAGCTTCTGCCGGTGGTAGGGCCTGCGCCGCAGCGCCGCCGCCGATTCGACGAGCAGGATCTCGTCGTGGCCGGTGTAGAAGTGCGGGCCGAGCTGGTCGCCGAACAGCAGCAGCGCGGTCACCGGGCACCGCGCAGGTCGGCGAGCACGGCGTGCGCGGCCCGGCGGCCGGAGTGCAGCGCTCCCTGGATCGAGCTGGTGTCGCGGTGGTCGCCGCACACGTACCGCCGCCCGCCCGCGCGCACGGACCGCTTGAGCCGGTGCGGCGCGTCCATGTTCGGCAGGGCCTGGGGGATGTCGTACCGCCGCAGCACCTCCCAGCGCGCGGTGTCGGTGCCGTACAGGCGGTTCAGGTGGGTGCGGACGTCCCCTTCGGACACCTGCCGCAGGACGGTCGCCTGCACGAGCGGGGCGTGCGGCGAGTAGGGCCGGGAGACCTCGGACATCACGGCGGTGTTGACGACCGGGCCGCCGTTGGCGTCGATCACGAGGCACCCGTCGCGCAGCGGGGAGCGCGGCGGGCGGAAGTACCACGTCGTGACGCCGTTCCACCGCGGCTCGGTCAGGCCCGGCAGCAGCCGCGCCGCCGTCGTGCCGTCCGTCGCCACCACGACCGCGTCGGCGGCGACGCGCTCGCCGCCCTCGAGCTCGACGCCGTCGTCGCGCACGGCCCGCACCGCGGTCTCCAGGCGCACGGTCCCCTCGGGCAGCTTCGCGGCGATCGCCCTGGGCAGCTCGCCCATGCCGAGCGCGGGCACGGCCGCGCCGCCGCGCGCGAAGCTGCGCCACACCAGGTGGAAGAACCGCGACGACGTGCTGAGCTCCCGTTCCAGGAACACGCCGGACAGGAACCGCCGGAACACCGCCTCCACCGCGCGGTCGGTGACGCCGAGCCGCCGCAGCTCGTCGCGCGTCGTGCGGTCCTGTGCGGTGAGCAGCGGCCGGGCGGGGCCGAACGCGTCGCGTGCGGAGAACGCCGCCAGCGCGGCGAGGTCGCGGGCGCCCAGGACGTGCTGGCGCAGCGCCCCGTCCCACGCGGACGACCCGGTGCGCGGGTCGGCGAGCAGGTCGTGGCGCCCGTTGTCGTGCACGAACACCCCGGACCGCAGGGGCCGCAGCGGGAACGGGCCGAGGTCGAGCCGGGCGAGGTCGGGGTAGGCGGGCAGCAGGATCTGGAAGCCCCGGTCGAACCGCACGCCGTCGACGACGTCGGTCCGCACCCTGCCACCGACCTCGTCGCCCGCTTCCAGCACGGTGACCTGCTGTCCGGCCGCCGTCAGCTCCAGCGCCGCGTTCAGGCCCGCCAGTCCCGCTCCCACCACCACGATCACCTGACGACCGTATGGGCCGTTCACCGCCGTCGCACGACGAGCGCTTCCGGATGCGATCGGCAGGCGGGCGCTCGATCGCCGTACGATGCGGTTGGACGTGCGTCAAGAAGTGGCGCCGTGGACTCCACCAACTGACTCGAGGAGCGCCGCGGTGCAGCCAGCGAGTACCGCCCTGGTCGACGACCTGCCGGTCGTCGTCTGGAAGGGCGAGTCGGCTGGCCGCGCGATCACCTTCGTGTCCGCGGCCGTGGAGCGCCTGCTCGGTCACGCCCCGGCCCGCTGGCTCGACGACCCCGGGTTCTGGGCGGAGATCACCCATCCGGACGACCGCGAGGACAGCCAGCGGCTGCGCTGGGGGCCGGACGACTACGAGACCGTGTACCGCGTGCGCACCTCCGCCGGCGACCTGGTGTGGCTGCTGGAGACGACCCGCGTGCGCGGCGCGCTCCGCAGCGGCGTGCTGATCGACGTGACGGCGCAGCACGCGGCCGCGGAACGGCAGCGGTTCCTCGACCTGCTCGACCGCGAGTCGCAGCGGCTCGACGACGCCGAGGACCTGATGGCACTCGTCACGAGGCTGCTCGGTGAGCACCTGGGCGTCGACCGGTGCGCCTACGCGCGCACGGAAGAAGACGAGAACCACTTCGTCATGAGCGGCGACCACGCCACGGGGTTGCCCCCGCTCCCCGGCCGGTTCGCGATGCGGGAGTTCGGCAACGGCGCGTTGACGGCCATGCGCGCCGGCAGGCCGTGGGTGGTCGCCGACTCGTTGAACGACCCTCGGCTCGACGACGAGGACCTCGCCGCCTACCACGTGACCGGTATCCGTGCCGTGATCTGCCTGCCGCTGTTGCGCGGTGGACGGTTCGTCGCCGCGATGGCCGTTCATCAGGCCTCCGTGCGGAACTGGACGCGCGACGAAGTCGACCTCGTCTCCGTCGTGGTGAACCGTTGCTGGGAATCGTTGCAGCGCGCGCATGCGGACCGTGCGTTGCGCGACAGCGAGCAGCTTCACCGTCAGCTCGTGGAACGCGCCACGGACGCGATCTGGATGCTGGACCACGAGCTGCGGTTCGCCTCGGTGAACCCCGCGACCGGCCACCTGCTCGGCTACCGGTCCGACCAGCTGGTCGGCACCCCGATCGCCGACCTGCTCGTGGACGGGCTGCCGGCCGACCTCTCCGCGTCGCCGGTCGTGGCGCTGCGGCACGCCGACGGCTCGGTGATCGCGCTGGAGCTGAGCGTCCAGCCCACCCCGACGGGCCTGCAGGCGATCGGCCGCGACGTCACCGAACGCCAGCGCGCCGACGCCGAACGCGAACTGCTGCTGCAACGCGAGCACGAGATCGCCGCGGCGTTGCAGGAGAGCCTGCTCCCCCGCGAGCTGCCGGTGCTGCCGCGCCTCGCGACCGCCGCCCGCTACCTGCCCGCCGCACAGCACTCGCAGATCGGCGGCGACTGGTACGAGGTGGTCCCGCTGGCCGACGCGCGCGTGGGCCTGACGGTCGGCGACGTCGTGGGCAAGGGCCCGGCCGCCGCCGCGGTGATGGGCCAGCTGCGCAGCGCGCTCACCGGCTACCTGCTCGACGGCCACTCCCCCGCGGAGTCGTTGCGGCGCCTGGACGTCTTCGCGCTGCGGGTGAACGGCGCGGTCGGCAGCACGTGCGCGTGCATCGTCTTCGACCCGGCCCTGGGCGAGCTCTGCTGGGCCTCGGCGGGCCACCCGTCCCCGGTGGTCGTCGACGCGGCGGGGGCCCGCCCGCTGACGGAGAAGATCGGCGCGGTGCTCGGCGCGTCCGGCTCCGCCACCCCGCCCCAGCACTCCACCCACCTGCCGCCGGGCGCGTCCGTCGTCCTCTACACCGACGGCCTGGTGGAACGCCGCGGCGAGGTGCTGGACGAGGGTGTGCACCGCCTGGTCGAGGCCGTGCGGACGGCGTCGCGCCTGGCACCGCCGCTGATGGTGCAGCGCATCGTCGACCGGGTGCTGAGCGACGAGGGCCGGGCCGACGACGTGGCCCTCGTGGTGGCCCGCCACCTGCCCGCCGCGCTGCACCGCCGCCTCCCGGCCGAACCGCACGAACTGTCCGCCCTCCGCCACACCGCCACGACCTGGGCGGACGACGCGGGCCTGTCCGACGACGCGGTCTACGACCTCGAACTGGCCCTGGGCGAAGCCGCCGCGAACGTGGTCGACCACGCCTACCCGACCGGCGGCGGCACCTTCGACACCACGCTGGAGTGGACGGGCAGGGGCGTCCGCGTGACGGTCGCCGACCAGGGCCGCTGGCGCCCGGCCCCGGCCGACAAGGGCGACCGCGGCCGAGGCCTGGCGATGATCAAGGCCCTGAGCGACTCCGCCGACCTGGACGCGACCGCGGAAGGCACCACGATCCGCTTCCACGTGCCGTACGCCTCGGACGCCTCCGAGACCACCGCACCCCGCCCGCACGTAGCGGAACCCGTGGCCGGCCTGGCCGACGGGGGCGACGAGGACGTGCAGATCGTGTTCCTGAGCGGCGAACTCGACATCGCCACCGTCGAGGACGTGCGCGCCGCACTGCTGGGACGCGTCGACGTGGCGGACCCGCGGCCCGTCGAGGTGGACCTGACCGGGCTCGAGTACCTGAGCAGTTCCGGGATCGCGCTGCTGCTGCAGGCGTTGGGGCGGGCCGAGGAGCGGGGGCGGGTGATGTCGGTGGTGGCTTCGGGCGGGTCTGCTCCGGCGCGGATTCTGGACCTGTCGGGGTTGGCGCACACGACCCGGTCGTGAGGTGGGCGGTCCTGGGCGCTGGGGCGTTGAGGGTATCGGGGCTGAGGGTGTTGGGGCTGAGGGGCGTTGGGACGGAAGGCGTTGGGGCTCGGGCGTTGGGGGTGCGGGCTTTGTGGGTAGGGGCGCGGGCTTTGCGGGTGGGAGGGCGACGCTTGGTCTGAGCGCGGCGGCTCGGGGCGAGGGTGGTCGTCGGCGCGATTGCGGCACCTCGCGCCGAGGGCGACGACTCGACGCGAGGGGACGACTCGACGCGAGGGGACGACTCGACGCGAGGGGTGACTCCGCCCGAGGGGTCTCCGCCCGAGGGGGCGATTCAGTCCGAGGGGACGACTCCGCCCGAGCGAGACGACCCAGCCCGCGTGAGACAACTCGACCCGAAGGAACGACTCCGGGCGAGGGGACGGCTCAGCCCGAAGGAACGACTCCGGGCGAGGGGACGGCTCAGCCCGAGGGAACGACTCGGCCCGA
>NZ_JBHXCW010000077.1:0-32233 GCF_042725365.1 Lentzea sp. NPDC060358
CGTTCCAGCTCCTGCTGGAAGCGGTGGAACCGCTCGTCGGCGTGCGCGGGCGCGTCGCCGGGCAGGCGGGCGACGCGCAGCAGCAGGGCGCCCAGCAGCTGCCGGAGCAGGTCCACCGGCTCGTTCGTCAGCAGGTTGCGGTGGTACTCGTGCCGGAGCTCCCGCACGGCGCGGGCGAAGACCGCCCGGTCGGCCTCCGGCACGGCGTGGCGGACCGGGCCGAACGGGTCGAGCCGCCGGTTCGGGAACGCCGGGGTGAAGAGCACCAGGAACGCTTCCGCGGCACCGGCCGGGAGGCGGAGCACCCGGCCGGGACCGACGTGCAGCAGCGTGCCCGGCCCGCACCGATGGTCCACGAAATCGACCATGACCTCCGCGTCGCCGGACGTGACGAGGAACAGCTGGTGGAAGTCGGTCCGGTGGACCTTCGCCAGCGTGTCCGCGGTGAGCCGGCGGCGGAGCACGGCGAGGTCGAGCACCTCGAGACCCAGCTCGCCGCGATCGGGGTTGCTGAACCCGAACCGCGCGACCTGTCCACTTCTGACCATGGTGAGGCGTGATCCTACCTCGTTCGCGGCGTCGTGACGCGACATCGTGGAACCCATGAACAACAAGGAACTCGTCCTCAAGGCCACCGGTGAGCTCTTCGGCGACCGCGACCCCTCCGCCGTGGACCGCTGGGTCGCGCCGGACTACCGGCAGCACAGCTCGCTCGCCGCCGACGGGCCCGAGGCGCTGCGCGGCCTCGTCTCGACCCTGCCGGAGGGCTTCCGCTACGAACCGGCCCGCGTCGTGGCCGACGGTGATCTCGTTGCGCTGCACGGCGTCTACCACGGCTTCGGGCCGCAGCCGCTCGTCGCGTTCGACCTCTTCCGGGTGCGGGACGGCAAGCTCGCCGAGCACTGGGACGCGCTCACGCCCGTGGTCGGGAAGACCGCGAGCGGACGGTCCCAGACGGACGGGCAGGCCGAGCCCTCGGGTGCGGACACGGAGCGGAACCGCGCTCTGGTGCTGGAGTTCGCGCAGCGGGTCCTCCAGGACGCCGACTACTCGGTCCTGACCGACTACATCTCCACCGAGACCTACCTCCAGCACAACCCGGACGCCGCCGACGGCCTGGACGGGTTCGGCGCCGCGGCCGCCCGGTGGGCCGCGGAGGGCAGGAACCTCGTCTACAAGACCGTCCACAACGCCGTGGCGGAGGGCGACCTCGTGCTGCTGCAGTCGGAGGGGGAGTTCGGCGAGCCGGTGGCGTACTGGGACCTGTTCCGCGTGGACGGGGGCAGGATCGTCGAGCACTGGGACGTCATCGCGCCCATCCCCGCGGACCTGCCGCACGCCAACGGGGTGTTCTGAGCCGTGCGAACCGAACCGTTGCCGCCGCCCGGCCCCGCGCAGGACCCCGGCGCGCTGACCGCCCTGGCCCTGCGGCTGCTCGGCGACGACCCGTGGACGCCGGAGTTCCCCGTTCCCGGGGACGCCGCCGCACGGCGGCGGGTGCTGCGCGCCGTGCTGAACGTCCGCGGGCCCGCGCCGATGGACCCCGGACTCCTCGGGGTGCTCGACGCGGTGCTGGACGGCGAGCGGCGGCAACGGCCGGTCACCGACGTCTCGGAGTTGCCCGCGCCCGTCTCGGTGTGGCACGGCGACATCACGCGGCTGGCGGCCGACGCGGTCGTCAACGCCGCCAACGACGCCCTGCTGGGCTGCTTCCAGCCCCTGCACGACTGCGTCGACAACGCGATCCACTCCGCCGCCGGGCCGCGGCTGCGGGAGGAGTGCCACCGGATCATGTCGGCGCGGGGGAGGCCGGAACCCACCGGGACGGCGACGCTCACCCCCGGCTACCACCTGCCCGCGCCGTTCGTGCTGCACACGGTCGGCCCGATCGTCCGCGGGCCGCTCTCGGCGGGCCACGAGGCCGCGCTCGCCCGCTCGTACCGGGCGTGCCTGGACCTGGCCGCCGAGGTCCCGCGGATCCGCTCGGTGGCGTTCTGCGGCATCGGCACGGGCGTCTTCGGGTTCCCGAAGGGCCCGGCGGCGCGGATCGCCGTCGCCACCGTCCGGGACTGGCTGGCCGCGCGGCCCGGCCGCCTGGACCGGGTGGTGTTCGTGGCCTTCACGGCCGAGGACCTCGAGTTCTACCGGGAGTTGCGGTGACGTTCGAACGCTGGCTCGACGAGGCGGACCGGGTGCTGGTCGCCGCGGGCGCGGGGCTGTCCGCGGCCGCCGGGTACGACTACTCGGACACCGAGCGGTTCGCGGAGCTGTTCCCCGCCCTGCACCGGCGCGGTCTGCGGGCGAGGTACCAGCTCATCGGACTGCCGCTGCCGCCCGCGTTGCTGTGGGGTTACTGGTCCGTGCACGTCGACGACATCCGGTTCGGGGAGGAACCGAACCCGGTCTACGCGCGCCTGCGGGAGCGGGTCGGCCCGCGGGACCACTTCGTCCTGACGTCCAACGTGGACGGTCTGTTCGCCCGCAACGGGTTCGCGGAGGAGCGCGTGTGGACGCCGCAGGGCGACTACGGCCGCTACCAGTGCGAGACGCCGTGCACGCGGGAGACGTGGCCGAGCAGGCCGGTCGTCGAGGCCGCGCTCGCCGCCTGCGACGCCGCGACGGGGGAGACCTCGGCGGTGCCGTCGTGCCCGCGGTGCGGCGGGCCGGTGTTCCTCAACGTGCACAAGGGACCCGAGTACGTGCCCGACCACCACCTGCCGGCCGGGCGGCGCCTGCGGGACTGGCTGGACGACTCCGCGGGCAAGGGCCTGCTGGCGATCGAGATCGGCGCCGGGTGGAGCACGCCGGGGGTGGTCCGCCGGCCGGTCGAGCAGATCGTGCGCGCACTGCCCGGGGCGCGGCTCGTGCGGGTCAACCGCGACCACGCCGAGGTGCCCGGTGATCTCGCCGGGAGGGCGCTCGCGCTCCGCGCCGGAGTCGCGGACGTGATCGCCTGAAGCCATAGCACATCGCGCCATCCGCGAACCGGCGTAATGGCCCCCGCCATCTGGGGTCATTCGTCAGGTTACGTAGATGAGAAAGTTTCACTACCCCTCTCGACGGCACCTCCGATCTGTGCGTACGGTGACCAAGCACTAACCGTACCGGCCAGTAGGAACCCGAGCTGAATTCCTTTCTCCCCACCCCTGCAGGGTGAGGAAGTGAGCGCAGTGGACATGCCGTCGGATCGTGAACGGGTGCTGTGCCTGAGCCCCTTCAGCACCCCCAACCCGGCCCTCGTGGTCGCGGCCGGACGGGCGGGCGCACTCGGTGTGCTCGACCTCGGGCCGAACGCCGCCGCCGACCTCGCCCGCGTCACCGCGCGGTACCCGCGCGCGTTCGGGGTGCGGCTGCACGGGCCGGTGACCGGTGCCCTGCCCGACGCCGTCGACACCGTCGTGGCCGATCTCGCCCGGTACGTCCCCAACCCTGCTGAGCTGGGTGAACGCCGGGTTCTCGCGGTGGTCACCTCGGTGGCGGAGGCCGTTGCGGCGATCGAGTGGGGTGCGGCGGGACTGATCGCGAAGGGTGCCGAGTCCGGCGGCCGAGCGGGTGGGTCGCCCGCGTTCGTGCTGCTCCAGCAGGTGCTCGCGCTCACCGATCTGCCGGTCTGGGCGGCCGGGTCGATCGGCCCCGACACCGCGGCGGCGGCGGTCGCCGGCGGTGCGCGCGGGGTGGTGCTGGAAGGGCAGCTCGCACTCGTCGCGGAAGCGCGAAAACATATTTCCGGCGAATTTGTCAACATCGTCGAGGCGATGGACGGGGCCGACACCGTCGTGTATGACGGGAAGCGCGTACATGTCCGGCAGAACGCGCTGGAAATTGGCCAAGAAGGTGCGTTCGCCGAATTGAACCGCAGCTCGTTCGGCACGGTCGGCGGTGTCGTCACCGCGATTCGGCGGGGCATTCGGGACAATCTCACCCTGGCGGGTGAGCACCGTTCGATCCGGGCCGGCGGGCCGTTCTGCGAGGCCGTTCCCGGATTGCGCTACCCGATCGCGCAGGGCCCGATGACGCGCGTCAGCGACCAGCCCGCGTTCGCCGCCGCGGTGGCCGGGGGAGGTGCGCTGCCGTTCCTCGCGCTCGCGCTGATGGAGGGCGACGCGGTCGAGGACCTGCTCACGCGGACCGCCGCGAAGCTCGGCGACCGGCCCTGGGGAGTCGGCCTGCTCGGCTTCGCCCCGCCGGAGCTGCGGGCGCGGCAGAAGGCGGCCGTGCTGGCGGTACGGCCCCGGTACGCGATCGTCGCCGGCGGCACGCCCGCGCAGGCGCGCGAACTGGAGGACGCGGGCATCGAGGCGTTCCTGCACGTCCCGTCGCCCGCGCTGCTGCGCCGCTTCCTCGACGAGGGCGCGCGCAAGTTCGTCTTCGAGGGCTCGGAGTGCGGCGGCCACACCGGCCCGCGCACCAGCTTCACGTTGTGGCAGCAGCAGATCGACGTCCTGCGGGGCCGGGAGGAGGGTGTCGTCGCGCTGTTCGCCGGCGGCGTCCACGACGCCCGGTCGGCCGCGATGATCTCCGCGATGACCGCACCGCTCGCGGCACGGGGCGCGGCCGTCGGCGTGCTCGTCGGCACCGCCTACCTGTTCACCGAGGAAGCCGTGGCGCACGGCGCGATCCAGCCGGTGTTCCAGCAGGTCGCCCTGGAGTGCGAGGACACGGCGCTGCTCGAGACCTCGCCCGGCCACGCCGTCCGCTGCGCCCGGACGTCCTACGTGGACACGTTCGAGCAGGCGCGGGCGGAGCTGACCGGGCTGTCGAAGCAGGAGCGCTGGGAACGCCTCGAACAGCTCAACCTGGGACGGCTGCGGCTCGCCAGCCGCGGTCTCGTGCGCGGCGAACGAGGACTGGAACCGGTCGGCGAGGACGACCAGCGCCGCGAGGGCATGTTCATGATCGGCCAGGTCGCGACCCTGCGGCACGAACGGACCACGATCGCCCGGCTGCACGAGGACATCGTGTCCGGCGTGCTGCCCGGCACCGGCGCGGACGCTGCCCGCACCGCACCGCTCGACGTCGCGATCGTCGGCATGGCGGCGATCATGCCGGGCGCCCGGGACGTCGCCGAGTTCTGGGCGAACGTGCTGGCGGGCACCGACTCCATCACCGAGGTCCCGCCGGAGCGCTGGTCGCCCGAGCGCTACGGCAGCCCCTACCGCTGGGGCGGGTTCCTGCCGCGCACGGAGTTCGACCCGCTGTCCTACGGCATCCCGCCCGCGTCACTCACCTCCGTCGAACCCGCGCAGCTGCTGGCGCTGGAGGTGTCCGCGCGGGCGTTGCGCGACGCCGGGTACGCGACGCGGGTGTTCGACCGCGAACGCACGTCGGTGATCTTCGGCGCGGAGGCCGGCGCCGACCTCGCGAACGCCTACACCGTGCGGACCGCGTTGCCCGCGCTGGGCATCCGCGGCCTCGACGACCACCTGCCGGCGCTGACCGAGGACTCGTTCCCCGGCGTGCTCGGCAACGTGATCGCGGGCCGCGTCGCGAACCGGCTCGACCTCGGCGGCGCGAACTACACCGTCGACGCGGCCTGCGCGTCCAGCCTCGCCGCGCTCGACGTGGCGTGCAAGGAGCTCGTCGGCGGCACCAGCGACATGGTCCTGTGCGGCGCGGTCGACCTGCACAACAGCGCGCACGACTACCAGATGTTCGCCTCGGTGAAGGCGTTGTCCGCCCGGGGCCGCTGCGCGACGTTCGACTCGGGCGCGGACGGCATCGCGCTGGGCGAGGGCGTCGCGGCCGTGGTGCTCAAGCGCCTCGCCGACGCCGAACGCGACGGCGACCGGGTCTACGCGGTGATCAAGGGCATCGGCGCGTCCAGCGACGGCCGCTCGCGCGGTCTCACCGCACCTCGACCGGAAGGCCAGCAACGGGCGTTGCGCCGCGCCTACGCCGCGGCGGGCGTGGACGTCGCGGACGTCGGGCTGGTCGAGGCGCACGGCACGGGAACCGTGGTGGGCGACCGGACCGAGCTCGCGTCGCTGACCGAGATGTTCTCCGGCGTCGAGCCCGGCACCTGCACGATCGGCTCGGTCAAGTCGCAGATCGGCCACACCAAGTGCGCGGCCGGTCTCGCGGGCGTTATCAAGGCGGCGCTCGCCGTCCACACGGGTGTGCGGCCCGGCACGCTGCACATCACCCGGCCCAACGCCTTCTGGGACGCGGGCACCAGCCCGTTCTCGTTCGGCCACCGCACGTGGGCGAGCCCGAACCGGGTCGCGGGCGTGAGCGCGTTCGGGTTCGGCGGCACGAACTTCCACACGGTGCTCGCCGGCTACACCGGAGCGGACGGGCCGCGCCACGGCCTGACCGTGTGGCCCGCCGAGCTGTTCCTGCTCCGCGGGGCCGACCAGGCGGCGGCCCAGCGGGAAGCGGTGCGGCTGAAGGCACTGGCCGATCCGCGGGTGCCGTTGCGGTCACTCGCGGCGGCGTGCGGCGGCGGACCGGTCCAGGCGGCGTTCGTCGTCGGCTCGCACGAGAGCCTGCTCCGGGCACTGGCGGACGTCGAGGCGTGGCGCGAGTCGGACGTCGTGCGGCTGCGCGGCGGGGAACGGCCGAAGGTCGCGTTCCTCTACCCCGGCCAGGGCAGCCAGCGGCCCGGCATGCTGCTCGACCTCGTCACGGCCTTCCCGCGGCTGCAGGACTTCGTGGACCCGCGCTACGAGCGGGTCATGTACCCGCCGGCCGCGCTCACCGCCGACGACGTGGCCCGGCAGCGCGCGGAGATCACCGACACCCGCAACGCCCAGCCGGCGCTCGGAATCGCCGGGCTGGTGGTCACCGCGCTGCTCGACTCCGTCGGCGTGCGGCCGGACCTGGCGGGCGGGCACAGCTACGGCGAACTGGTGGCGCTGGCGGCGTCCGGTGCCTTCGGACCCGCCGAGCTGCTGGAGCTGAGCGCCGCGCGGGCCGCGGCGATGCTCGACGCCGCAGGCGACGACCCCGGCACGATGGCGGCCGTCTCGGCACCCGTGGCCGCGGTCGAGGCCTTGCTGCCGGCGGACGTCGTGGTGGCCAACCACAACGCGCCCGACCAGGTCGTGATCTCCGGTCCCACCCCTGCCGTGCACCGCGCCGTCGAGGTGCTGGAGGACGCCGGACTGCCGGTGAAGACCATCCCCGTCGCCGCCGCGTTCCACAGCCCGCTGATGGCCGGCGCCCGCGACCGGTTCGCGGCCCGGCTCGCCGCGATGTCCCTGGGAGAACCGGCTTTCCCGGTCTGGTCGAACGTGTCGGCCGCACCGCACGAGGACGTCCGCGAGGGACTGGCCGCGCAGCTCGCCGGACGGGTGCGGTTCGTCGACCAGGTCGAGTCGATGTACGCGGCGGGCGCGCGGATCTTCGTCGAGACGGGACCGGGCGGCGTGCTGACGTCACTGGTCGGCAAGACCCTCGGCGACCGGCCGCACCGGGCGTTGCGCTGCGACGACCACGTGACGTTCCTGCGCACGCTCGCGGAGCTCGCGGCCGCCGGTGTCGAGGTGGACACCGCACCGCTGTTCGAGGACAGGGCCGACCCGGCGACGACCGTTCCGGCGCGGCCGCGCTGGTACGTGGATGGAGGTCTCGTGCGGGACGCGAACGGCGACGCACTGCCCGGCGGGCTCCGGCCCGCGACCGAGTTCCCGGCCCTGCGCGCGGGAACGGGCCTCGGACGCGACGAGATCGTCGAGAAGTTCCTGGACGGCATGCGCGACGCGGTCAGCGCCCAGCGCGACGTCCTGCTGAGCTACCTCGGCACCGCGCCCGCCACGCCACCCGCGCCGGTCACCACCGTGATCGAGCAGACCGCCGTCGTGGTGCCCGCGGCGAAGCCGCAGGAGGACGTCGGGGCGGTGGTGCTGCGGACCATCAGCGCCCGCACCGGGTACCCGGTCGAGATGCTGCTGCCGGGCCTGGACCTGGAAGCGGACCTGTCGATCGACTCGATCAAGCGGACCGAGATCGTCGGCGAGCTGGTCGCGGAGCTGGGCGCGGCGGGATCGGTGGACGAGCTGGCGCAGCTCAAGACGATCGAGGGCATCGTCGGCTGGTTCGGCACCTCCGCGCCGGCCGCCACCCCGGCGAGGGACGTGCGGGCGGTGGTGCTGCGGACCATCAGCGCCCGCACCGGGTACCCGGCGGAGATGCTGCTGCCGGGCCTGGACCTGGAAGCGGACCTGTCGATCGACTCGATCAAGCGGACCGAGATCGTCGGCGAGCTGGCGGCGGAGCTGGGCGCGGCGGGCTCCGTCGACGACCTCGCGCAGCTCAAGACGATCGACGGGATCGTGGCCTGGTTCGGGGACGCGCCCGAGGCTCCCGCACCGCCCGCGCCGCAGGCCCCGCAGGGCGGCCGCCTGGTCCGGCTCGTGCCGCGGGTGGTCCCCGCCGACCCGGCCCCGCCCGTCGACCTCACCGGCAGGACCGTGCTGGTCGTCGACGACAACGGCATCGGCCTGGAGCTCGCCGACCTCCTCGAACGCCACACCGCCCGCCCGCGCGTCGAGCCGTCGTTCCCCGCCGACCTGACCGGCGTCGACGTCGTCGTCCGGCTCGGCGCCCGGCTGCCCGCCGCATTCAGCGAGGTCAAGGCCTGCGTCACCGCCGGCGTCGCGCTCGTCGTCGTCACCACCGGCGGCGGCACGTTCGGCTTCGACCACCAGCCCGACGAGCTGCCCGGGGACATCGGGCTGCACGGCCTGGTCCGCACGGCCGCGCTGGAGCACCCGGACCTGGTGGTGCGCGCGGTCGACGTCGACACCAAGGAGAGCCACCGCGACATCGCCACGTCGCTGCTCGCGGAGATCGGTCCCGGACCGGCGGTCGTCGGCTACCACGCCGGCAGGCGCCAGGTCGTCGAGGCGGTCCCGGCCGGCCTCGAAGACCGGCCGCTCGCCCTGGACGCCGACAGCGTCGTGCTGCTGACCGGCGGCGCGCGGGGCATCACGGCCCTCGCGGCGGTGGCGCTCGCCGAGCGCACCGGATGTCACGTCGAGCTCATCGGCCGCACGCCGATCGCTCCCGAGGACCACCGGCTCGGCCACGCCACCACCGAACCCGAGCTCGTGAAGGCGCTGTTCGAGCTGGGGGAGAAGGACGACGTCCCCGCCAGGGCCCGCCGGGTCCTCGCCGAGCGCGAGGTCCGCCAGACCATGCAACGCCTGCGCGCCAAGGCTTCCTCGGTGCGCTACCACGAGTGCGACGTCACGGACGCCGAGGCGGTCGCCGGGGTCGTCGACGACGTCAAGGCGCGGTTCGGGCGCATCGACGTCGTGGTCCACGGCGCGGGAGTGCTCGACGACAAGCTGATCGAGGCCAAGACGCAGGAGTCGTTCGACCGGGTGTGGGCGACGAAGGTCGAGGGCGCCCAGGCCTTCCGCGACGGCGTCCTGGTGCTGTTCGGCAGCGTCAGCGGCGTCTTCGGCAACCGCGGGCAGGCCGACTACTCCGCCGCCAACGACGCGCTGGACCGGATGGCCCGGTACTGGGGCGGGCAGCGCCGGGTCGTCGCCGTCGACTGGGGCCCCTGGGCGGGCGTGGGCATGGCCGCCGGGCTCGCCGCCGAGTACGCGCGGCGCGGAATCCCGCTGATCGAGCCCGAGCAGGGCGTGGCCGCGCTGCTGAACGAGATCGCCGCCGGTGAGGACGTGCAGGTGGTCTACCGATGGGAGGCGTAGCGATCGTCGGGATCGGCGCCGTCTTCCCCGGTGCCCCCGACGCGACCACGTTCTGGCGCAACATCGCGGGCGGTGTCGACGCCATCGGCCAGATCCCGCCCGGCCGGTGGGACCCGGCGACCTACTACGACCCGGGCAGCACGAGCGGCGACCGGTTCTACTGCCGGCGCGGCGGGTTCGTCGACGAGCTGGCCGAGTTCGACCCGACCCGGTTCGGCATCATGCCGTCCACGGTGGACGGCGCGGAGCCCGACCAGCTACTCGCCCTCGCCACGGCCGCGGAGGCCATCGCGGACGCGGGCGGCGAAGGCGCCCTGCCGGCCGGGGACCGCGTCGGCGTGGTCGTCGGGCGCGGTGGCTACCTCACGCCGGGGTGCGCGCGGCTCGACCAGCGGGTGCGGCTCGCGGACGAGGTCGTGTCCGTGGTGCGCGACCTGTTCCCGGCCCTCGCGGGCACGGACCTCGACACCGTCCGGCAGGCGATCAAGGACAAGCTCGGTCCGGAACAGCCGGAGGCGTCGATCGGGCTCGTGCCCAACCTGGCCGCGTCGCGGATCGCCAACCGGTTCGACCTGAGGGGCACCGCCTACACCGTCGACGCGGCCTGCGCGTCCGGGCTGGTCGCCGTCGAGCACGCCGTCCGCGAGCTCCAGGAGGGCCGCGCGGACGCCATGCTCGCCGGTGCGGTGCACGTGTGCCACCACCCGACGCTGTGGAGCGTCTTCACGCAGCTGCGGGCGCTGAGCCCGAGCGAGCACATCCGGCCGTTCGACGCCTCCGCCGACGGCACCCTGCTGTCCGAGGGCGTCGGCATGGTCGTGCTGAAGCGCCTGGAGGACGTCGGCGACGAACGCGTCTACGCCGTGATCCGCGGCATCGGCACCGCGAGCGACGGCCGCGCGACCAGCATGATGACGCCCAACCCCGACGGCCAGCTCCTCGCCGTGCACCGGGCCTGGGCGAGCGCCGGGCTGGACCCGCTCACCGAGGGGCCCGGCCTGGTCGAGGCGCACGGCACGGCGACGCCCGCCGGGGACGCGGCCGAGCTGCGGACGATGATCTCCGCGTTCGGCGCGGCCGGGGACGAGATCGGCATCGGCACGGTGAAGTCGATGATCGGCCACGCGATGCCCGCCGCCGGGATGGCCGGCCTGATCAAGGCCGCGCTCGCGTTGCACCACAACACCCTGCCGCCGACCCTGCACGTCGCCGAGCCGCACCCGGCGTTGCGCGGCACCCGGTTCGCGCCGGTGACGGCCGCCCGCGAGTGGACCGGGCGCCACCGCGCCGTCGTGAACGCCTTCGGGTTCGGCGGGATCAACGCCCACGCCGTGCTCGACGGCCACACGATCGCCCAGCCGCGCAAGCCCGTGCTGACCTTCTCCGCCGACACCGCCGAGGAACTCGCGGCGGCGCTGCGGGAACGCCGGACCTCCAGCGCCGACCGCGCGTTCCGGCTCGCGATCGGCAGCCCCGACGACCGCAAGCTCCGGCTCGCCGAACGCGTGCTGGCGCAGGGCAAGGCGTGGCCCGGCCGGCACGACATCTGGTTCTCCCCGCAACCGCTGCTGACCGGCACCGACCAGGTCGTGTTCCTGTTCCCCGGCTTCGAGCGCGAGTTCACCGGCGAGGTCGTCGACCACGCCGTGCGGCTGCTGCAGGACGGCCGCCGCGAGGCCCGCGAGCTGATGGCGCTCGGCATCACCCCCGGCGCGCTCGCCGGGCACAGCATGGGCGAATGGACCGCGATGGTCGCCGGCGGCATCTACCCGACGATCGACGAGTTCGTCGCCGCCCTCGGTCCGGGCGCGGTCGCGGTCGTCGACATCGCCTACGCCGCACTGGGGTGCTCCGCCGGCAAGGCTTCGGAGCACCTCGTCGACGGCGTGACGGTCAGCCACGACAACTGCCCGCACCAGTCGGTGATCTGCGGGCCGCTCGACCGGCTCGAAGAGGTCGTCGGCAAGCTCAAGGCCCACGGCGTCATGGCGCAGCTCATGCCGTTCCGCACCGGCTTCCACACCCCGGCGCTCGCCCCGTACCTGGGCCGTGCCAGGGAGCTGCTCGACCAGTTGCCCGTCCGCGCCCCGGACATCCCGGTCTGGTCGGCCAACTCCCTCGAACCCATGGCCGCCGCCGAGGTCCGCGACCTGGTGCTGCGGCACCTGGTCGAGCCGGTGCGGTTCCGGCCGCTGCTGGAACGCCTGCACGACGAGGGTTTCCGCGCGTTCGTCCAGATCGGACGGGGCAGCCTCACGGGGTTCGCCGGCGACACGCTGTCCGGCCGCCCGCACCTCGCCGTGAGCTCGGACATCGCGCCGGAGGCGCTGTGGGCGTTCGGGCTCAAGCGCGGCACGGCCCACCGCGTCAAGCTCCGGCTGGGCACGCCGAAGGTCGGGGTGGAGCCCCTGAACAACGCGCCCGCGTCCACGCCGGTGGCCGAGGACGGGCCGATGTCGGCGGCGGTGAACAGGCTGCTGGCCCACACGAACGCCGTCGCGCGCGAGGTGGTGGGGGCCGCGAGGCTGGGCGGGGGCGTGCGCAGGGCCGAGGACGTCGAGTTCACCCGCGAGTTCTCGTTGCGCACCATGCCCGAGCTCGTCGACCACTCGGTGTTCCCGCAACCGCCCGGCTGGCCCGACCTGGAGGACGGCTTCCCGATCGTCCCCGCCACCGGCCTGCTCGAGGTCTTCGCCGACGCCGCCCGCCGGCTCACCGGCGGCACGGTCCACGGCTTCGCCCGGGTCAGGGCCAAGCGCTGGCTCACCGCGCTGCCCGCGACCACCGCGACGATCTCCGCCCGCAGGCAGGGGCAGGACGTGGTCGTCGAGGTCGGCGACTACGCCGAGGGCGTCGTCCTGATGACGCCGCACGCGCTTCGCCCGTCCGGCGAGGAGCTCCAGGGCGTCCGCACACCACCCGTGTCGGCCGAAGAGCTCTACACGGACAACTGGATGTTCCACGGACCGGCTTTCGCGGGCGTCACGAAGATCGAGTGCCTGGCGGACAACGGGATCGCCGGCGTGCTGACGCCGCTGCCCGCGCCCGGAGCGTTGCTGGACAGCGCCGGTCAGCTCATCGGCCACTGGATGCAGGTCTGCCACACCGTCGACCAGACCGTGCTGCCGACCGGCATCGAGCGGGTGACGTTCCACGGGCCCGTGCCCACGGGGAACGTCCGCTGCACGGCCTGGATCCGCGAGGTGACCGCCCAGACGATGGTCGCCGACGCCGAACTGGTCGTGGACGGCGCGCTGTGGTGCCGGATCACCGGGTGGACCACCCGCCGGTTCACCACCGACGACCGGATCTGGCAGGTCAAGCTCAGGCCCGGCACGGAGATGCTGGCGGTGCGGCGGGACGGGTGGCTGCGGGTCGCGGAGAACTTCTCCGACAGCGCCACCCGCGACCTGATCATGCGCCGCTACCTGAACTCGGCCGAGCGCGAGCACTACGCCGGTCTCGACGTGCCCGCCCAGCGCGACTGGCTGCTGCGGGTGATCGCGGCGAAGGACGCGGTGCGCGCGTGGCTGTGGGACCGCGGCGCCGGGCCGGTGTACCCGGCGGAGCTGACCGCGGACGGGACCGGGAGGGTGCGCGGCGCCTTCGCCGTGCCGGGGGTCGAAGTCGTGTCGGAACGAGGCGGAGCCGCAGCCCGCGTGCGAACGGAGAACTGATGGACGAGGTGCTGCAGCAGGTGGCGAAGCTGATCACCGAGGTGGTCGGCGAGGACTTCCTGGCAGGTGTGGAGATCACCCGCGACACCACGTTCAGCGACGACCTGGGGCTCGAGTCGATCGAGTTCGTCGCGCTGGCGGACAAGCTCAACGCGCACTACGGCGTCGACCTCGTGGCGTTCCTCGCGGACATGGACATCGACGAGATCATGGCGATGTCCGTGGGCCGGCTCGTCGACCACATCACGGCCCGTGCCTGACGTCCACGCCCGAGGGCTGCGGTTCCACGTGCAGCGGCTCGGGCCACCGGAGAAGGCGCCGACCGTGGTCTTCGTGCACGGCCTGGTGATGGACAACCTGTCGAGCTTCTACTACACGCTCGCCGCGCCGCTGGCCCGGGCCGGCTACGGCACCGTGCTGTTCGACCTGCGCGGCCACGGCCTGTCCGAACGGCCGCCCTCCGGCTACACGCCCGAGGAGAGCGCGGACGACCTCGTCGCGGTGCTCGACGAGATCGGCGTGACCGAGCCGGTCTTCCTGCTGGGCAACAGCTACGGCGGTGTCGTCGCCATGCACGCGGCCGTGCAGGCACCCGAACGGGTCGGCGGCGTCGTGCTCGTCGAGTCGGCCGTCGGGGGAGTGGTCGGCGACGCGTGGTTCGAGGACATCACCAACACGCTCACGGTCGCCGCGCTGGGCCTGGAGTTCGACCGCACCCAGGACCAGCTGATGGCCCTGGGGCAGCGCAAGATCGCGAAACTCGCCGTGAACGCGCACGCGTTGCTCAACGGCACCACGCTGATCGACGACCTGGGCGCCGGCGCGAAGCTCGACCTCACCCAGGTGCGGTGCCCGGTGCTCGGCGTCTACGGCAGCGAGTCCGAGCTGATCGGCGCGGCGGCCGAACTGCGGGAACGCATCCCGTCGTGCCGCCTGCACGTCGTCAACGGCCTGGGGCACACCGTGCTGCGCGAAGCCACGGCCGAACTGCTCGACGTCCTGTTCGACTGGCTGCCCTCATGAGCCGGTTCCTGTTCGTGGTGCCGCCGCTGACCGGCCACGTCAACCCGACCACGTCCGTCGGCGGCGAGCTGCTGGCGCGCGGGCACGACGTCGCGTGGGTCGGCCACCCCGGCACGCTCGCCCCGCTGCTGCCCGACGGCGCGGTGGTCTTCCCGGCGATCGACGACGCGCTGGAGGCCGGCATCCGCGCGCAGCGGGAGCGGTGGCTCGCGCTGCGCGGGATGGCGGTGCTCAAGTTCTTCTGGGAGGAGTTCCTGCTCCCGCTCGGCCACTCGATGCTGCCCGGGGTCGCGGACGCCGTGCGGCTCTTCGCACCGGACGTGGTCGTGGCCGACCAGCAGGCGCTGGCGGGACCGGTGGTGGCGCGCGCGGCCGGACTGCCGTGGGCGACCTCGGCCAGCACGTCCGCCGAGCTGGTCGCTCCACTGAGGACGATGCCGAAGGTCGACGCGTGGGTGCGCGGCCTGCTGCACGACTTCGCGGGCGGCGACATCCGGTTCTCCGAGCTGCTCGTGCTCGTCTACAGCTCGAAGGCGCTGGTGCGCCGGGAGTTCGGCGACGAGGTGGCGTTCGTCGGGCCCGCGCTGACGCACCGGGTCGAACGGGTGGGCTTCCCGTGGGACCGGCTGACCGGGCAACGCCGCGTGCTCGTGTCGCTCGGCACCCTGAACGGCCCGGCGGGGGAGCGGTTCTTCGGCCAGGTGCTGGACGCGGTCACCGGCCTCGACCTCCAGGTGGTCGTGGTCGCGCCGCCCCGGCCGGCACCGCCGAACGTGCTGGTGCTGCCGTCGGTGCCGCAGCTCGCCCTGCTGCCGCACCTCGACGCGGTCGTCACGCACGGCGGCCACAACACCGTCTGCGAGGCGCTCGCGCACGGGCTGCCGCTGGTCGTGGCCCCGATCCGGGACGACCAGCCGACCGTGGCCGCCCAGGTCGTCGAGGCCGGCGCCGGTGTGCGGCTGACCTACTCGCGGGCGCGGGCGGCGGACATCCGCAGCGCCGTGAAGTCCGTGCTGGACGAGCCGGAGTACGCGGCCGCCGCCGGGCTGGTGCGGGACTCGTTCGTGGCGGCGGGCGGCGCGGCAGCCGCGGCCGACCGACTGGAGAAGGTGGTGGCCGGGTGATCATCGGCGTGATCGTGGTGCTCGTCGTCCTGCTGGACGTGCTGCGCCTGCGTTCCCGCGCGTCCAAGCTGCGCGTGCTCGCTCCCGGCGGGGGAGAGCACAAGCTCCTGAACGCCACGGGCGTGCATCCCGAGGGGTCGTGGGAGACCGACGCGGACCTCGTCGACCTCGTGCCGCGCGACCTCCCGACGGTCGCCGCGCTCGACCTGCTCGGGTCCGTCGACCCCGGGAAGTACCGCGACGACCAGTGGGCGCGCGGCATCAGCGCCTCGCAGGCCGTGCTGGTGCGCGACGAGTACGCCGAGGAGTTCGACGCCGACGACCCCACCGAGTTCGTCGCGTTCGTCCGGCGGGTCAAGGACCACGTGAAGGCACGGGTCGACATCGCGGTCGCGCCGGGCCTGACGGCCGGGCCGCACGACCTCGGCTACCGCGCGGCGACGTTGCGGCAGCTGGGGAAGCGGCCGTCGCTGTGGATCGCGGGCTCGGTCATCGGCTACGCGGCGGTCGTGGCCGCGCTGGTCGTCGACTGGCGGTGGGGACTCGTCGCGCTCGCCGCGTACTGGGCGCACCCGCTGCTGGTCTTCGCGGGAACACCGCTGTGGCCGCGCGACCTGTGGGTGCCGCGCTTCGTCCGCACGCCGTACCTGTGGGTCAAGACGGCCGGGGGCGAGAAGTCCGCGGCGGAGAAGCGCCAGGCCGAACACCTGAAGCAGGCCTGGCCCTGGTACGAGGAGAACCGCGACCGGAACTTCCACGAGGCGCGGCGCGACACGTGCCCGTCGTGCGGCAGCCGGGACCTCCGGCTCTGGGTGACCGCGCACGACCTGGTGCAGCGCAAGCCCGGCACGTTCACGATGGACCGGTGTGTCCGATGTGGACACGTCTGGCAGAACCCGCGGCTGTCCGAGGAAGGCCTCGGCTTCTACTACCGCGACTTCTACGACGGCCTCGGCGAGACCTCGGCGGAGGCGGTGTTCTCCGGCAAGACCGAGCCGTACTACGGCCGGGCGCGGATGGTCGAGCCGTTCACGACACCCGCGCGGTGGCTCGACGTCGGCTCCGGGCACGCGCACTTCTGCCTGGGCGCCAAGGAGGTGCTGCCGCAGACGCGGTTCGACGGGCTGGACCAGGGCGCGGCCATCGAGGAGGCGGCGCGGCTCGGCCGGATCGAGCAGTCGTACCGGGGCAGCTTCAAGGACTTCGCCGGTGAGCTCAAGGGCCGGTACGACGTGATCTCCATGCACCACTACCTGGAGCACGTGCGCGACCCTTGGGAGGAGCTCGACATCGTCGCGGACGTGCTGCCCGACGGTGGTTTTCTCCTGATCGAGCTGCCGGACCCGGAGTGGCGGCTCGGCAAGCTCTTCGGCCAGTACTGGATGCCGTGGTTCCAGCCGCAGCACCAGCACATGATGCCGATCGGCAACCTGCGGGACGCGCTCGCCGACCGCGGCCTGACCACGGTCGCCACCGAACGCGCGGAAGCCCACCTGTGCAACGACTTCACGCTCGCGCTGCTGCTGTTCCTCGGCAACGTCGCGCCGCGCACGCCCGCGCCGTGGCGGCCCGGACGCGTCCGCCTGCGCCGGACCCGCAGCTTCCTCGTGTGGTCGCTGGGCATCCCGGCGTTCTTCGTCGCACTGGGGCTCGACCAGACCGTGAACCGGTTCCTGGCCCGGCGCACCGGCAACGGCAACGCCTACCGGCTGCTGGCCCGCAAGGACACGGCCTCGTGACCGACCTCGCGGACCGGCCGGAGATCGCGCCGGAGCTCCGGCTGGTGCCGCACGCGTTCCGGCGCGCCTTCGGCCGCCCCGCCGAGGGCGTCTGGTACGCCCCCGGCGTGCTGAGCCTGCTGGGCGGCGCGGTGGAGGTGCCCGCCAGGTGGGGCGCGATCGTCGCGGGCGACCGGCGCGCCGACGGGAGGCTCGAGCTGGTGTCGGTGAACCGGCCGGCCGAACGCGCGCTGCTGCCCTCCGACGACGTCCCGGCGTGGGCGGAGGGGGTCGGCGTGACCGGGGGTGCGTCGCTGATGTGCAGCGTCGACCTGCCGCGGGGCAGCGGGTTGTCCGCCGCGCGGGCCCTGCGGACGGCCGTGGCACTGGCGGTGGCGGACCTCGCGGGCGAACCGGCCGAGACCCCCGAGCCCGTGGTCCCGGACCTGCCCGGCCAGCGGCTGCTGCTGGTCGACACGCGGATCCGGCGCCCGCAACCGCAGGAGGAACGGCCGTTCACCCCGCGCACCGAGGACCTCGGGGCGGCGCTCACGGCCTACCACCACGCCCAGGTCCCGGACCCCGAGCAGGACGCGGTCGTCCACGCGGCGCTGGCCGCGGGCGCGCGGGGAGCGAGCACGCTGGTGGACCCGCCGGGCAGGCCCGCGGTCGCGCTGGTCGACGCGGACCTGGTCCCGGCGGTGAAGAAGGCGATCACGAGAGCGGTGGAGGTCCCTCCCCGCTACCTCACGATCGTGCCCGGTCCCTTCAAGGCAGCGGCTTCACGGTGAACTCGGCCCGGCGCAGGTCCTTCGAGCTCGGCCCCACGAGCAGGACGAACTCGCCGGGTTCCACCACCCGGTGGCCGGCGGCGTCGACGATCGTGCAGGCGGAGACGGGCAGTTCGAGGTCGACCTTCACGGTCTCACCCGGCTGCACGTCGACCTGCGTGAACGTCTTGAGCTCCTTGTCCGCCCAGCTCACGGACGTGACGGCGTCGCTGACGTAGACCTGCACGGTCTCCCGCGACGGCCGCGAACCCGTGTTCGTGAGCGAGATGCACGCCTTGACGGTCTCGTCCGGGCGCAGCACGGCCGTCTCCACGAGCAGGTCGCCGTACTCGACGGTCGTGTACGACAGGCCCTCGCCGAACGCGAACGCCGGCTCCTGCGTCAGGTCGGCGTAGCGCGTGCCGTGCTGGCCGCGGATCTGGTTGTAGTACGTCGGCTGCTGGCCCGCGTGCGCCGCGAACGAGATCGGCAGGCGGCCGCTGGGCTCGACGAGCCCGTGCAGCACCTCGGCGATCGCCCGGCCGCCCTGCATGCCGGGGTTCGCGACCCACAGCAGCGCGGCGGCATCCCGGGCGGAGGCGGGCAGGACCAGCGGCTTCGACGCGAGCAGCACCACGACCAGCGGCGTGCCGGTCGCCGCGAGCGCGTCGAGCAGCGCGATCTGGCCGCCGATCAGGTCGAGCGTGGCGGTGGAGCGGCCCTCGCCGACCAGTTCGATCCGGTCGCCGACGACGGCCACCACGTAGTCGGCGTCCTCGGCGGCCGCGACGGCCTCGGCGATCAGGTCCGCGTCCGGCGCGCACGGCTTCACCACGGGCGGGCGCGGCTGGCCGTCCGGGAACGTGTCGCCCTCGGGGTCCGGCTCCAGCGTCAGGATGTCGGCGCCGCGGGCGTAGGTGACCTCCTGCGACGACAGCTCGCGCAGGCCGTCGAGGACGGTGGTGATCATCTCGCGGGGGTGGCCGGTGGGCAGCCAGTCGGCCTGGCCGGACGACCCCGCCCAGTCGCCGAGCTGCGTCTGCGCGTCGTCCGCGAGCGGGCCGACGACCGCGATCTTGCCCTTGGACCGCGCGAACGGCAGCACGCCGTCGTTGCGCAGCAGCACCAGCGACCGGCGCGCGACCTGCAGGTTCAGCGCCACGTGGTCGTCGTGGTTGATCATCGTGCGCTGCCGCTCGGCGTCGGGCCTGCGCGGGTTCTCGAACAGGCCGAGGTCGAACTTGAGCGTGAGGATGCGGGTGACGGCGCGGTCGAGGTCCGACTCCGCGAGCAGCCCCTCCTCGACGGCCTGCAGCGCTCCCTCGAAGAACTGCGGGGTCGTCATGATCATGTCGTTGCCGGCCTTCACCGCGGCCGCGGCGGCGTGCGCGTAGTCGGGCTGCAGCTTCTGCTCCCAGACCATGCGGCCGACGTTGTCCCAGTCGGTGATGAGCGTGCCCTGGTAGCCCCACTCGCCGCGCAGCACCTCGTCGAGCAGCCACGAGTTGACGGTGATCGGCACGCCGTCGGTGGTCTGGTAGCCGAGCATGAACGTGGCGCAGCCCGCGCGGGCGACCCGCTCGAACGGCGGCAGGAACCACGACCGCAGCTTGCGCCGCGACAGGTCGGCCTCGCTCGCGTCCCGGCCGCCCTGGGTCTCGGAGTAGCCGGCGAAGTGCTTCGCGGTGGCGAGGATGGCCGTCTCGTCGGACAGGCCGTCGCCCTGGTAGCCGCGGACCATCGCGGCCGACAGCTCGCCGATCAGCACGGGGTCCTCGCCGAAGGTCTCGTCGACCCGGCCCCAGCGCAGGTCCCGCGCGATGCACAGGACCGGGGAGAACGTCCAGTGCACGCCCGTGGCCGCCGCCTCGACCGCCGTGACGCGTGCGACCTGCTCGACGAGCTCCGGGTCCCAGGACGCGGCCATGCCCAGCTGCGTCGGGAAGATCGTCGCGCCCTCGTAGAACGAGTGGCCGTGGATGCAGTCCTCGGCGATGAGCAGCGGGACCCGCAGACGTGTACGGGTGGTGAGCTCCTGCGCGCGCAGCACCCGTTCCGGCGAGGTGTGCAGGATCGAGCCGACGTGCTTGCGCAGCACGTGGTCGTCCAGGTCCTCCCTCGAGTCCAGCTGCATCATCTGACCGACCTTCTCGGCCAGCGTCAGGCGGGCCAGGAGGTCGGCCACCCGCTCCGCGGTGGGCAGCGTGGCGTCGAGGTAGGGCACGTCGTCGCGATCCATGTGGTCTCCGAGAGGGCTCGTGCGGCGGCAGCGTCTATGGGAGCGCTCTCACAGTTGATACCTGAAACCGGTTCCGCGCGATACCGGTTTGGGGATTTCCGGTACAAACGAATCGGTCGAGACGCCGTTCCACCCTCGCGAACGCGACAAACCGACTACCTGGAGTGGCAGCCGGTTCCGGTGGGTGTCGCGGGTGTGACGTTTCGTCAGGAGCGGGTTTCGCGCTACTTCGAGGCTTTGGCCCCGTTCGGTGCGATGGCGTACCAGCGGCCGTCGGTGCCGTGGCCCGTCGTGTCGCCCGCCTGCTCGTCGTCGACGTGGCGGTGGACGGGGTGGCCGGCGATGGTCACCTGCTCCAGTCCGTCCGGGCGCCGCACCGTCCCGACGAGGGCCCGGTCGACGCCGGCCGCCTCGACCCTGCCGCCCGCCGCGAGCAGGGGCGGCCACACGAGGGTGCACTCGGGTTCGACGCACGTCGGCCGGGGAGGACTCGTGCCGTCCCCGGTGTTGAGGTAGAGCGTGTTCTGCTCGCGGTCGGCGACGACCTCGCCCACCGCCGAGTCCACGACCCGCAGTGCCGCGATGTCACCAGGAAGGACGCGGGTCTTGTCCGCGGTCGGTCCGGCGACGGGTCCGGACGCGGCCTCCAGTTCCTTCGGGGTGGCGGTTTCCTGCGCCGGCGGAGCGGAACAGGCACCGAGGACGGCGAGCACCACGACGAGGGCGAATCGGGTCACATGGGTGGATTACGGACAGCCGGTCCGGCCGGTTCAGCGGCGCCCGCCGCGCACCGTGTAGGCGGCGATCCCGGCGGCGAACAGCGCCGCCGCCGTCCACCTCGTCACCGGGTCGTCGGACGCGCCCGTCGGCCACGTGACGATACGCCAGGTCAGCGAGTCGCCGGGCGGCATGATCGCGCTCACCGCCCACCACAGCACCGGTGCCGCGGGGGCCAGCCGGGCGCCCGCCACCGTGGCCGTCAGCCCGGCGAGACCGGCCAGGCCGGCCGCGTCGCGCAGGACGAACGCGGCGTCGGGCGGCGCGTCGCCGAGCAGCTGGACCAGGAAGACCGCCGCGGCGGCCAGCGCGGTGGCCGCCAGCAGGTGCCCGAAGCGCCACAGCGGCCACGGCAGGGCGGTCGAGAGGTCGAGCTCCGGGTCCTGGCCCGCGAGCCCGACGGTGACCACCAGGACCCCGGCCAGCGCCGTCAGCGAGGCGCTGATCGCCGTCCACGGGTCGTGCAGGGCGGACCAGGCCACCAGGACGACCACGGGCAGGGCCACGAGCGCGGCGGGTACGCCACGCGACCTGGCATAGAGCGCCACGGGCCTCATGGTGCCACCAGACCGGCGAGAACGGCCTCGGGGTCCTCGCACTTCAGCAGCATCTGACGCGCCTTCGCGACGCGGTCGAGCTGCTCGCGCGCGGGCTGTGCCCGAAACGCCTGCCAGGCCGTGTCGATCTCGGCGCGCGTCCGGGTGTTGCGCCACGTGTGGGGATCGGTCGGGAGCTCCGCCAGGCCGCCGTTGAAGTACCCGGCGGTCACGTACCGCACGATGCCCTCCTGGAAGTTGAACGAGTTGGGCGCGGCACACGGGGCGACGCCGGCTCCGGCGAACAGTTCGAGCCGGATCTGCCCGGGCTCCAGCTCCAGCGGCCGCCGGTAGCCCTCCGTCACCGAGTAGATGCCCTGCGACGACAGGAGGACGATCTCGCCGCTGCGCGGCGCGGCGACCAGGTGGGACATCGCCGAGGTGTCCTCGTGGACGTTGGTGGGCGCGCCGGGCAGCACGGCGAGCTTCGCGAGCGCCTCCTTGCCGGCCGCCGCCGCCACGGGCAGCGACGCCTCGTGCACCCGGCTCACGCAGACCGGTCCGTCGCAGACCAGCCTGCCCGCGATCGAGTCGGTGACCAGCAGGTCCGAGTACTTCGCCGGCAGGATCGACACGGCCAGCGCCACGGCGAGCCCCGCGGGGACGAGTGCCGCCAGCCGCCCGGCCCAGGTCCGCGCCACGAGGACGAGGAACGCCGTCACGCCGAGGCCCGCGAACCAGACGGCCTGGCCGACGTCCACCGACGTCGAGGTGGTGACGAGGTCCGAGTCCGGCGGGTCGAAGACGGGGGTGAGCAGCGCGAGCCGGGAGATCGGGTCGCCGGGTGCCTGGACCTCCAGCGCCCGCCCGGCCGCCGTCGCGACCATGAACGTCGCCACCAGCGCCACCGGCACGGTCAGCGGGTGGGGCAGCAGCCGGCCGAGCGCGAGGCCCAGCAGCACGCTCGAGGCCAGGGCCAGCACCACGGTCAGCATGAGCGGCACGAACCCGGTCGACACGAACCCGCCGCCGAGCACCACAATCGCCACGAGCCCTGCGCTCAGCAGCGCGGCGGCCACGGCGACGACGCCCGCCACGGCGGTCGCGAGGGTGCCCAGCCGGACCCAGCCGGGCCGGGAGGTCGAGGTGAAGAGCTCCGTCACGCGCGCCCGGCTGTCCCGCATGCCCTGGAAGACCGCGAGACCCACGACGAGCGCCCACACGTAGGCCACCGGCACCCGGAACGCCAGCAGTGCCGACGTCGAGTTGCCCTTCCAGGCCGCGTTCTCCGACGTGACCAGCCAGAGCATGCCCGTGCCGGACACCAGCACGACCAGCCCCGCCCACAGCGCCGTGGAGCGCCGCAGCTCGATGCGCAACCCGGTCACCAGGCACCCCCGGTCTTCGCGGTGATCAGCGCGGAGTAGCCGCGTTCGATGGGGCTGTCGCCGACGTGGTCGCCGGTTCCCGCGCTGACGAGGTCGGACGGAGTGCCCTGGAAGACGAGGGAACCCTCCGACACGAGCACCACGTCCGTGCAGGCGGCGGCGACGTCCTCGACCAGGTGCGTCGAGATGAGCACGCACGACCGTTGCCCGAGCTCGGCCACCAGTTCGCGGAACCGCAGCCGTTGCGCGGGATCCAGCCCGACCGTGGGTTCGTCGAGCAGCAGGACCTCCGGGTCGTTCACGATGGCCTGCGCGATGCCGACGCGCCGGACCATGCCGCCGGACAACGCCTTCATGCGGTCCTCGGCGCGGTCGCCCATCCCGACCCGGTCCAGCGCCCGTTCCACGGCCGCCGGGATCTCCCCGGCCGGCATCTCCTTGAGCCAGGCCAGGTACTCGACGAACTCCCGGACCTTGAACCGCTTGTAGAACCCGAAGTGCTGCGGCAGGTAGCCGAGCTTGCGCCGGACGGGCCGCAGCCGCCCGCCGATCGGGGTGCCGAGCAGCGACAGCGTGCCCGCACTGGGTTTCTGGACCGTGGCGAGCGTCCGGATGAGCGTGGTCTTGCCCGCGCCGTTGGGGCCGAGCAGGCCGTGCACCCCCCGGCCGAGTGTCAGGTCGAGCCCGTCGACGGCGTTGCGGGCACTGCGCCCGCTGCCCACCCGCACGACCAGGCTGTCGGCTTCGATGGCCCGCATCCCGTTGTCCTCCAAGTAGTTTCCGCTCACGTCCGGCAAGACGGCGGGAACGTCGCCGAGGTTCTCCGCCAGCTGTGACTTGGCGCACACTTGATGTCCTTTGTGGACTGTCACCACGCGCCGGGGCGGTCGGGGAGTGCGATGGTGGCGCTGTAGCCGCGTTCGAGAGGGCTGTCGCCGGGGTGGTCCCCGGTGCCCGCCGCTGCGAGCTGTGCCGGTGTGCCCTGGAAGACGAGCTTTCCCGCGTTCATGAGGACGACGTCGGTGCACGCGGCGGCGACGTCCTCGACCAGGTGGGTGGAGACGACCACGCAGGCGTCGGCACCGAGCTCGGTGAGCAGGTCGCGGAACCTCATCCGCTGCGCGGGGTCGAGGCCCGCGGTCGGTTCGTCGAGCAGCAGGACCTCCGGGTCGTTCACGATGGCCTGCGCGATGCCGACGCGCCGGATCATGCCGCCGGACAACGACTTCATCCTGTCGTCGGCGCGGTCGGCGAGGCCCACGCGGTCGATGGCGCGTTGCACGGCTCCCGGGATCTCGGCGGCCGGCATCTCCTTGAGCCACGCCACGTACGCGACGAACTCCCGCGCCGTGAACCGCCGGTAGTGACCGAACTCCTGGGGCAGGTAGCCGATCCTCCCGCGGTTCTCGCGCAGGTCGCCGCCGCCGAGGACGGACACCGTGCCCCCGCTCGGCTTCAGCACCGTGGCGAGCGCCCGGATGAGCGTGGTCTTGCCCGCGCCGTTGGGGCCCAGCAACCCGTGCACGCCCCGTCCCAGGGCGAGGGTGACGCCGTCGACGGCGGTCTTGCGGCCGGCCCTGACCCGCAGGTCCCTCGTCTCGATTTCCCAGGCGTAGGTGGTGGGTGCGGTCATCGGGTCGCCTCCAGGCGGGTGAAGGCCAGCCTGCGCCGTGCGATGACGAGCAGTCCCACGGCGAGGATGGCGGCCCACACGGGTGTGGTGTTCTCGTTGAGCACAGCGGACATCCGGCTGAACGCGATCGTCGGCGCCACGATCGCCACGGCCCAGGCGGCGGTCAGCGCGACCGCCGCCCGCGTGACGCCGACAACCGTGCCGAGTGCCAGCGTGCCGGTGGTGAAGGCGAGGCACGGCAGCAGCCACCGCGTCAGCTCGATCCCCGTCACCGCGCCCGCGACCACCAGCCCGGGGACGACGACGGCCAGCACCGCCGCCGTGCGCCGGAACACGAGCGGCAACCCGGCCCGCGGCGTGGCGGCGATGAGCTCGTAGGCGGGGTCGAGCGCCCGGCTCCACGACGCCGCGACCCCGAGCACGGGCAGGACGGGCGCGACCAGCAGCACCAGCGACACCGTGCCGGGCCCGGCGAGCTGGTCGAGCGCCACCGCGGCCGCCGTGACGAGCAGGATCATGGCGAGCCAGGGCCCGGCCGCGGGCGACACCCACCCGTGCAGCCGCCGCCGCGCCCGCGGCATCTGCGGTGTGCGGTCGAGCAGGGGCGCGAGCTCGGCCCAGACCGCCTGCGCGACCGGTTCCGGCGCCAGCCTGCCGCGGCACGGCGCGCACGTCTCGAGGTGCGACTCGACTGCCCACAGCCGATCGGCGGCGATGTCGCCGCCCTGCGCGTACCGGTGCAGCAGCGGGTCGCTCGGGTGGTGCGTGGTCCCGGTCTCGTTGCCGGTGGTGTCGCCGGACCTGTCCCCGGTCATGTCAGCGCCTCCCTCATGGCGATCCTCGCGCGGCGCGCCCGCGTCTTCACGGTCCCCTCGGGCACGCCGAGCAGCAGCGACGTCTCCCGCACCGACAGCCCGTCCAGCACCATCGCCTGCAGCACCTGCCGCAGTTCGGGCGCGAGCGTCCGCAACGCGTCCCCGACCTCGTCCCCGACCACCCCGTCCAGCACGGCCTCCTCGGCGGCGGGGCTGTCGCCAGGCGCGACGGCCCGCGGCGGCGCGGCGTGGTGGGCCCGCCGGCGGAACGCGTCGACGAGCCGCCGGGCGGCGATCGTCCACAACCACCCGACCGCACTCCCGCCGGCGGCCGCCCCGGCGAACGCGTCCGCCGCCCGCCACACGGCGAGGTAGGTCTCCTGCAGCACCTCGGCGACGATCTGGTCGTCGGAACACCGCCTGCGCAACCTGACCGTCAGCCACGGCGAGGTGCGGCGGTAGAGCTCCTCGAAGGCGCCGCGATCACCCCGTGCGACACGGCGCACGAGCTGGTCCTCGTCCAGATGGGCCGGCTCACCCCGGATGGCTCTCACACTCCGCAAGACGCAGGGACGGGCGGCGGGGTTCTCGCGCCGGTGTGGCGTGCGTCACGTTGGACGGTAACGGGGCGGAGGCGTGGGCGCGATGCAGCGGGCGTGGCGATGACCAACCTCACGACGCTGACGCTGCCGGCCTGGATAGACCCGGCGGAGGTCCGGGCGTCGGCCGTCGGCCACGACCGCGTGGGCATCAGGGCGGACTGGTGGCGTGAAGCGGTCCGGTCCCGCGGCCTGCCCGGCACGCCACCCGCGGGAGGGACGCTGACCAGGGCGGAGGTCTGGGCCCCGGCGGACGACGTGTTCACGCTGCTGTGGCGCACCCTGGCCTGGGGGTCGGGCCCGTACCTGCGGCTGAACGCGCGCCGCCTTGACAGCATCGCCGCCGACGTCACGGGCTGCGAGAGGCTCCTGACCAGGGCGGCGGAGCTGTCGCGGCACGACCCGGCGGCCGCGTACGCGTTGCTGCGGCCGGGCGGGCACGGCGCCATCCGGTCGTTCGGGCCGTCGTTCTTCACGAAGTTCCTGTACTTCGCCGGCGGGGGAGCGGACGAGCACCCGTGCGCGATCCTCGACCGGGTCGTGGCCGGCGTGCTGCGCGACCGGTGCGGCTGGACTTCGCTGGTCCCGTACGGCGGCTGGCCCGCGGAGACCTACGAGCGCTACTGCGGGCTGCTCGCCCGGTGGGGACGTGAGCACGGCTGCACGGTGGCCCAGGTCGAGTACTTCCTGTTTCGGAGCGGCCGATCATCCTGATGGCTTCAGTGCTGACCAGAACACCGCCCGGCCCGGCACTTCGTGCACCGGGTGTCCACGGAGGACCGCGGGTGTGTCCGGCCGGTCCGGGAAGTCTGCCCTTCGGCAGGGGGCGAATCACTCGTTGCGGTGAAGTTCTGCCTGCGGCCGTGGTCACGTCGCCGCGGGCAGCCCCACCGCGAGCGTCAGCTCCAGCACCCGCTGCGGCGAGGAGAGGTCCGGGAACAGGTCCCGCAGCTGTCCCACCCGGTACCGGACGGTCTGCGGGTGCACGAACAGGGCGGTGGCCACCTCCTCGCGCCGCCCGTGGTGCAGCAACCACGCCCGCAGCGTCTCCTCCAGCCGGCGGGCGGTGCCGGCCGGCAGGGCGAGCAGCGGCGCCAGGGCGCGGGCGCGGAGGTCGGCGTAGGCGTCCGGGTCGGCGCTGAGCACCAGTTCCGGCAGGTGCTCCTCGGTGTCGCGGATCGACGACGAGAGCGAGCGGGCGCGGGCGGCTCGGGCGTAGGAGGACGAGGCGCGCATCCACGGGCGGGCCGGGCCCACGACGGCGTGGCGGTCGCTCAGGCGGCGCAGGAGGTGGGTGCGGTCGGCGTCCGGCACGAGCAGGACGCCCAGCGCGTCGGGCAGGTCGTCCAGGACCAGCGTGCCCGCGTCCAGGGAGCGGAACGCGGGGCGGGCCTGGGCGGCGGGCAGCAGGGCCACGGTCATCGTGGTCGGGGTGGGCCAGCCCGCCCGGCCGGCGGCGGCCAGCAGGATCTCGGAGCTGGCGCCGGCCAGCAGGTCGCGGGCCAGTTGTTCCAGGTGGCGCTCGTGGGCGAGGCCCCTGGCGGCCAGTTCGTCGGCGTGGCCCGCCGCGGAGGCCGCGGAGAGCTCGTCGATGTAGGCGAAGGTCAGCTCGGCGAACTTCGCCACCTCGGCGGCCGGGAGGCCCGCCGGCACGGCGCCCGCGGCCAGGCCCCGCCAGGCCACCCTGGCGCCCACCCGGTAGGCGCTGAGCAGGGCGTCCATCGAGCGGCCGTCGCGGACCTCGCCGCGGCCCAGCTCGTAGGCCGCGTCGCTCGCGTCGCCGCCGGTGTAGGTGCCGCCGGCCAGGTCGAGGTAGTGTCCGAGCGCCGTGCGGACGGCGCGGCGGATCGTGCCGCCCATGCGCCCGGACAGGGCGTTGGCGTAGCTCGGGACCTCGTCGATGATGGCCTGCACGACCTCGTCGGCGGTCGTCCTCAGGACGGCGCGCAGCGCCTTGACCGTTTTCTCGTCCAGGGCCAATTCGGTGGCCCTCTGCATTGCGTGACTCACGATTTGTTCCCCGCGAACAATTCTGCCGAGCAGATTCACGTCGTACGGACAGGACTTTACGCCCTGAGGCGCATCAAGCTGGAGTCATGACGAGTGCCGCCCTCCGCAGCAGGGCGTGGAAACTGCTGGAAATGGTCACGACGCCACTGCTGCCGTCCGACTACCTCGACCTGGTGAGCCCCCTGCGCGCGGGCGCTGACCTGCGCGGTCGCATCGAAGCCGTGCACCCCGAGACGGGTGACGCCGCGACCATCGTGATCAGGCCCGGACGGGGCTGGCGCGGTCACGTCGCCGGTCAGTACGTCCGCATCGGGGTCGACGTCGACGGCGTGCGCCTGTGGCGTGCGTACTCGGTGACCTCGCCCACGAGCCGCGCCGACGGCCGCATCACGATCACCGTGAAGGCCATCCCCGGCGGCAAGGTCAGCAACCACCTGGTCCGCAAGGTCAGGCCGGGCACGGTCATCCAGCTCGACCAGGCCACGGGCGAGTTCGTGCTGCCCGCGACCAGGCCCGCCAAGGTCCTCTACCTCACGGCCGGCAGCGGCATCACGCCCGCGATGGGCATGCTGCGCGACAGCCGGTTCGCCGACGTCGTCATGGTCCACTCGGCGCCGCGCGAGGAAGACGTCATCTTCCGCAACGACCTGCACGACCTCGTCGCGGACAAGGCCCTCACGCTCGTCGAGCTGCACACCGACACCGTCGGCATGCTCGACATCGCCGAACTCGAGAAGCACGTCCCGGACTGGGCCGAGCGCGAGACCTGGGCGTGCGGCCCCGCGGGCCTGCTCGACGCCGCCGAGGCGCACTGGGCCGCGCACGGCATCGCCGACCGGCTGCACACCGAACGCTTCCGCCCGACCGTCGTCGTCACGGGCGAGGGCGGCGAGGTCACGTTCGGCAAGACCGGCAAGACGGTCGAGGCCGACGGTGCCACGCCGTTGCTCGACGTCGGCGAGGGAGCGGGCGTGCTGATGCCGTCCGGCTGCCGCATGGGCATCTGCTTCGGCTGCGTCACCCCGCTGAAGTCCGGCGCTGTGCGGGACCTGCGCACCGGCGACATCACCCAGGCCGAGGACAGCCCCACCGCGCACGTGCTCGTCCAGACCTGCGTGTCCGCCGCGGCGGGCCCCTGCGAACTCGAACGCTAGTCCTCCCCAGACCTCCCTCCCCCCGCGAAGTGGCCCGACCCCCAGCCACTCCACTGCGAAAGCGAGTCCCATGACCGCCATCGACCCCACCGCCCACCTCACCGACGAGCAGATCGAGGAACTGGGCCGCGAACTCGACGCGATCCGCGACGAGGTCATCGCGAGCCGCGGTGAGAAGGACGCCGCCTACATCCGCAAGGTCATCTCGGCGCAGCGCAAGCTGGAGCTGGCCAGCCGGGGCATCCTGCTGTTCTCGCTCTTCCCGCCGGCGTGGATCGTCGGCACCGCCGGCCTGTCGGTGGCGAAGATCATGGACAACATGGAGATCGGGCACAACATCCTGCACGGCCAGTGGGACTGGATGCGCGACCCGAAGATCCACTCCACCACCTGGGAGTGGGACCACGTCTCGCCCGCCGACCAGTGGAAGCACTCGCACAACGAGCTGCACCACACCTACACCAACGTGATCGGCAAGGACAACGACCTCGGCTACGGCATCATGCGCGTGGACGAGGACCAGAAGTGGCACCCGATGTACCTGGCGCAGCCGCTGTGGAACTTCATCAACGCCTGCTTCTTCGAGTACGGCATCGCCGCGTACGACCTGGAGCTCGGCAAGAACCTCCACAAGCGCCGCCGCAAGAACCCGGAGTTCCGCGCGCGGGCCAAGGCCGTGGGCCGCAAGATCCGCAAGCAGGTGCTCAAGGACTACGTGATCCACCCGCTGCTGTCGGGCCCGTCGTTCCTCACCACGCTCGCCGCGACGTTCACCGCGAACCTGGTCCGCAACCTGTGGTCGCACTCGGTGATCATGTGCGGGCACTTCCCGGAGGGCGTGCAGACCTTCGAGCGCCGCTCGATCAAGGGCGAGACGCGCGGCCAGTGGTACCTGCGCCAGATGATGGGCTCGGCGAACATCAGCGGCAGCAAGGCCATGCACTTCATGACCGGCAACCTGTCGCACCAGATCGAGCACCACCTGTTCCCCGACCTGCCGAGCAACCGGTACGCCGAGGTCGCGGTGAAGGTGCGGGCCCTGTTCGAGAAGTACGAGCTGGACTACGTGACCGGGCCGCTGCCCAAGCAGGTCTTCTCCGCGTGGCACAAGGTGTTCCGCCTGTCGCTGCCGAACAAGAAGCCGAAGGTCACGACTCCGGCCCCCGACAAGGAGCTCGTCGCGGCCTGACACAACAGGACAGAAACCGCTTCAGATCTTTCGGCCGGTACCGGAGCGCACTCCGGTACCGGTGAAATCCCTCCGCAGGGCCCGATGAGCCGTACTCCCTGCCATCGCATCGGGCCCTCCGACGGAGGAACCCATGCGAAGGGTCTACCTCGTCGCGGCCACCCTGCTCACGGCCGCGACGATCTGCACGCCCGTCCACGGTGCGAACGCCGCACCCGCCGCCATCACCGAGACCGTCTACGTCGAGTCCACGACCGACAGCGACTCCGACGGCAAGCTCGACCGGATCGCCGCCGACGTCATGCGCCCCGACACGACCGGACGGGTGCCGATCGTCATGGAGGCCAGCCCCTACTACGGACTGGGCACCACCGCCGCCACCGGCGCCAGCACGCCCCGCGGCTTCGGCCGGTGGTACGACGAGTACTTCGTGCCGCGCGGGTACGCCGTCGTCGAGGTCGAGATGCAGGGCACCTCGCGCTCGACCGGCTGCCCGACCACCGGTGGCCCCGAGGACACCGCGAGCGTCCGCGCGGTCGTCGACTGGCTCAACGGCCGCGCGAAGGCGTTCTACGCCGACGGCCGCGCGGCGACGGCGAGCTGGAGCACCGGCAACGTCGGCATGCTCGGCGTCTCCTACAACGGCACGCTGCCCAACGCGGCGGCCGCGGCGAACATCCCCGGTGTCAAGACGATCGTGCCGATCGCCGCCATCTCCAGCTGGTACGAGTACGCCCGCGACCAGGGCATCGGCTACAAGGGCTGGGAGTCGAACTACCCCGCCTACCTCGCCGGCTACGTCGTCAGCCCGGCGCAGAAGGCGAAGTGCAAGCCGGTGTTCGACAAGCTGTCGGCCGACGACGGCGACGAGTCCTGGGACTACACGCCGTTCTGGAAGGCCCGCGACTACCGGGCCGGCGCGCGGGACGTGACCGCGTCGGTGTTCGTCGTGCACGGGCAGGCCGACTGGAACGTCAAGCTGTCGCAGTTCGGCCGCTGGTGGAAGGAGCTCGAGGCCCACGACGTGCCGCGCAAGATCTGGCTGCACCGCGGCGGTCACCTCGACCCGATCTCGTTCCGCCAGGCCGAGTGGCAGCGCGTCATGGGCCTGTGGATGGACCACTGGCTCAAGGGCGCCGACAACGGGATCATGGACGAGCCCGTGGCCGACGTGCAGAAGCCGGACGGCAGCTGGGAGCAGGCCGCGTCCTGGCCGCGGCCGGGCACGGCGGGCACCACGCTCTACTTCGGCCCGGCGGCGAGCGGCGTGTCCGGGTCGCTGACCACCACGCCGGTGAGCGGCGGCACGCAACGGCTGGGGGACAACACGAACCTGACCGAGTCCGCCATGATGGCCGCTCCGGACACCTCCGACGCGCGCCGGCTGGTGTACGCGACGGCGCCGCTCACCGAGGACGCGCGGCTGTCCGGTGAGGTCAGCGTGACGGCCAGGGTGTCCTCGACCCGCGCGTCCACGGCGCTGACCGCGGTGCTCGTCGACTACGGGCCCGGTACGCAGGCGGTGCTGACCGAACGCAGCCCGCTGCAGCTGTCCACCGAGACCTGTGCCCGGAACGACCTGCGCGACCGCACCGGATGTGCGCGGCCGCCGGACGTGTCGCTGCAGGCCGTCACCGCGACGATGCTGACGAAGGGCGCCATCGACGCGAAGAACCGGTCGTCGCTCGAGTCCGGGACGTCGTTGCCCACCGGCCAGGCGGTGGACGTGACGTGGAAGCTGCACCCGCGCGACGCGCTCGTCCCGGCGGGGCACCGCATCGGGATCGTGCTCGTCACGAACCACAGCTCCTACATCGCGCGGGACGGCGGGTCGAGCGGCATCGCGCTCGACGTCTCGCTCGGCGCGAGCAAGGTGGTGCTCCCGATCGTCGGGGGTGCGGTGGTCACCGGCTGAGAAA
>NZ_JBHXCW010000078.1:0-32191 GCF_042725365.1 Lentzea sp. NPDC060358
CGGTCTGACCTAGTTGGTTCGCTGATCGTCCAAGCAGTGCTCCCTCCGCCGGCGTCGTGCCGTTGGGGTGCTGTCAGCCGATGATCACGCCGATGCCGACGACGGCACCGAGGTCGATGACACCGAGGTCGACGTCCGCACCCACGACCGCGCCGATGCCGAGGTCCAGCAGGCCGTGGTGGCAGTGGATGACGCCGTGGTGGTAGTAGCAGTGGTGGAGGCCGTCCGCCGCGACGGCGGCACCCACACCGACAGCTGCGTCCACGTCGACAGCGGCGTCGGCGTCGACAACAGCGTCCACGTCTGCGACGGCGTCGAGGTCGACGACGGCGTCGGCGTCCACAACGGCGTCGAGGTCGACGACGGCGTCAGCGTCCACGACAGCGTCGAGGTCGACGACAGCGTCCACGTCTGCGACAGCGTCGAGGTCGACGGCGGCGTCGACGACCCCGTCGACGTCCGCGTCCACGGCGGCGTCGACGACGGCATCGACGTCAGCGTCGACGACCGCGTCCACGTCCAGGGCGGCGTCGACGACCGCGTCCAGGTCCGCGTCGACGAGGTTGTCGACCACCGGGATGGGCGGTGCCGCGACGAGCGGCCGGGCGGTGGGCCCGACGGCGGTGGTGGGCGCGAGGTCAACCGCTGCGCTCACGTCGGCAGCGACATCGACGTCTGCTGCCACCGCGGCGTCCACGGTCGCGTCCACCACCGCGTCGAGGCCGGCGTCGACGTCCGCGGCGATGTCGGCGGCGACGTCCGCGTCCAGGTCGACCCCGGCGCTGACATCCGCGTCGACCTGCGCCGCGAGGCCCAGGGCGAGCTGGATGCCGCCGTTGTCCATGACGGTGACGCCGGAACCGGTGTCGAGTGCGACCTGGGCGACGGCGTCGACGTCGAGCAGGTCGACGTTGCCGCTGACCCCCGCGTTCGCGTTGACGTTGTTGTCCTGCAGGAGCACGAGGATCGGGTCGGCGGACGCCGTGCCCGAGGAGAACGGCAGGGCGAACGCCAGTGCCGTGACGGTGGCGGCGGCTTTGCAAGCCCACCGGGAGCTGGCCATCGTGCGGGACCTCCTTGGTCGGTGCAGACGTCCGTCGGGAACGTCCACGCTCACCGACGCTAGGTCGGCGAAGGCCCACGCACGGGTGGTCGCACCACCCCGTCCGGGGGGTGACCGACTGTCAGTCCTCGTCCACCAAAGCGGCGGAAGTGATGCGATGGAGTGGGAACCGCAGCACCTCTCCGTAGCTGTGGTCGTAGCCCTCCAGCACTCCGGCGCCGACGACATGGGGTTCGATCACGCGCTGTGCCGCCGTGCCGTGGGAGTCGACGAACCCGACGAGGACCCGGCGACGGGCCCGTGCTGCCTGCTGGAGCAGCGACAGCGTCGCCGACGGGCCGGCACCGAGGTTGCCGGGAACGGCGACGCGTTCACCCCGTGGGGTCGCCGCGGCACGATCACCCGCTCGGACCAGCCGGACGAGTTCACCCAGCCGTTCATCGGCGGGCACTGCCGGTGACGCCGGTTTCCGGGCCGAACGCTGCCGCGGCGTCGTCCGGCGTCCTCCCGGCCGGAGGTCGAGCACCTGGCCGTCGGGTCCCTCGGCGGCCGGGGCGAACCCGGCGGAGCGCAGGCCGTCGAGCACGTCCGCCAGCGGCAACGGGCTGACCAGCACCGTCGGCGCGATCCGGCGCAGCTCCAGCCGGGCGGCCTCGGGGTGCGCGAGGACCTCGCTGATCAGCACCGGGTCGTCGCAGCGCAGGAACGAGCCCGCGGCGCCGCCGCGCAGCCGCCCGTGCCGCCGGGCCGCGTCGTCGACCAGGTAGGTCAGCGACTGGGGGACCGGCGTGCGGGAGCGGAGCGCGAAGAGCTCGTGCAGGTCGTCGGCGGTGCGGCCGGAGTCGAGCGCGCGCCGGACCGTCGACTCGCTGATCCGGTAGACCGTCGCGCTGCCCGCGGACTCGACGTCCGCGACGAGCGCCATCTCGTCCGCGAGGTCCGGTTCGAGCCGGCCGGGGGCGACGACGGTGAGGTCGGCCTGCACCAGCACGTGGTCGAGGGGCTCCGGCAGCGCGTCGGCGAGGGTCTTGGCGGCGTGGCCGGGGCCCTCGTCGAGCAGCACGCGGCCGGCGCTGGTGATCGCGCCGAGGGCGAGCACGCCGACCGCGGTGCCCTCCTCGACGGTCCAGCGCACCAGTTCGTCGCGCTGCCGGCCGCCCCGGCGCGGGGCCCGCCAGCCGAGCAGCGCGGCCAGTTCGGCCGGGCTCGCGATCGCGGTGCCACCGGGGAACGCGGCGAGGGTGTCCAGCACCCACCGGCGGTCGCGCGGCGCCTGGGCGCGGCGGATCTCGTCCGCGAGTGGGGTGAAGAGCTTGTCCTTCTCGTCGCGGCGGCCGATCAGCGCGGGCAGCCGCGGCAGCTCCAGCCAGGCGTGCGCGATCGTGGCCCAGCGGACCTCGGCGGGCGCGGCGAGCCACACGTCCGCCTTGGTCGTCGGCACCCACTCCGGCTCGGCGGCCTCGGTGTTCGCGACGAGGTCGGCGCCGACCACGAGCTCGACCAGCAGGGCGGCCCGCGGTTCGTCGACGCCGAGGTCCCTGGCGGCCTTGCGCAGCTCGCGGACGCCGAGCCCGCCCGTGCGCAGGACCGGCGGCGGTTCGGCCGACCAGCTCGCCAGCAGGTTCTCGACGTGCCGGACGAGCTCCAGCGCCTCGCCGCCGCCCGTGGCGTCGATGCTCGCCTGCTGCAACGCCGTGGTCTTCGGCTTCGGCTCGGTGACCTGGACGGGACCCAGGGGGCGGGTGCCGCGCAGCTCGAACGCGATCTCCCGCGGCAGCTCGACGGTGCCGGGGTCGCGGCGCAGCAGCAGCCCGCGGGCGAGCAGCCGCTGCACGGGCGTCTCGGCCTGCTCGAGCGGCACGACCCGGGACGCGTCCCTGGTCTCGCCGATCGGCGGTCCGGCGGCGAGCTTCTGCAGGACCCGCTGCTCGCCCTCGCCGACACCGGTCAGGTCGTAGGTCTGCCCGGTCGCGCGGCCGAGCCCGCCGGGGAACGTGCCGAACGCCTCGCGGGTGACGGGCGGGACCGACAGCTCGTCGTCGCCCCACGCGAGCGCGAGGGACCGCAGCTTCGCGACGGCCTGCTTGAGCGGCCTGGGCTTCACGTCCGGCCCGAGCACCCCGGCGAGTGTGGCCAACGCCACGGGGGCGGCGTCCGCGCCCTGGACGACCAGCCCCTCGAGCACGGCGAGCATGAACGTGTCGAGGTCCTCGCAGGCGCGCGCGATCGAGGCCCTGGTGCCGACCCGCGTCGCGAGGACGGACATATCGGCAGGTGGGGGCGTTGCCAGGTCAGGACGCGCGCGCAGCAGTGCGACGAGAGCCGCGTCGTCCCTGGCGCGCAGCCAGTCGGCGAGAGTGGTGCCGGACATTCTCACCACGGTATAGGGGCCCGCCGACATCCCGCCGTCGCCCGGACGGGAGAAGCAGGTCTGTCACACTTGTCGCGTCATCGGCACCACCGAGGAGGAGAAAGTGGCGAAAGGACGCCCTGGACGGGTCGACCCGCACTGGCCGGAGGGCCCCGACGGCGGCCACCCCGTCACCGAACTGACCAGCGACACCCAGGGTGCGCTCTCCCCGTTCGGCACGGTGACGTTCCCGCTGCCGGTCGAGGACCTCGGCTACACGCACCCGGTGACCGAGATCAACAAGTGACTCGCGCCGGTCAGTCCTGATCGGACTGTCAGGGCGGTCTTAAGACTGCCGAGTCGCGTGCGTACCGCAATGGGCCCGGGGATAGGCTCACTTCCCGCTTGAGCAGCACTGCGTGGGAGGAAGACGATGCCGGTCCCCGGCCCTGGTTACTCGATCACCGTTCGTCTGGAGGCGCCGCCGTCAGCGAGCGCCGCGGGTGACCTCACCTCGGCCGTCGGCCGTGCGGGCGGTGTCATCACGGCGTTCGACGTCGTGGAGTCGCACAACGACCGCGTCGTCATCGACCTCACGTGCAACGCGCTGTCGGCGAACCACGCCAAGGACATCACCGACACGCTGGAGACGCTGCCCGGCATCGTCGTCCGCAAGGTGTCGGACCGCACGTTCCTCGTGCACCTCGGCGGCAAGATCGAGATCTCGTCGAAGGTGCCGCTGCGCAACCGCGACGACCTCTCCCGCGCCTACACGCCCGGCGTCGCCCGCGTGTGCGAGGCGATCGCCAAGAACCCGGACGACGCGCGCCGCCTGACGATCAAGCGCAACACCGTCGCCGTGGTCACCGACGGCTCGGCCGTGCTGGGCCTGGGCAACCTCGGCCCCGCCGCCGCCCTGCCGGTGATGGAGGGCAAGGCCGCGCTGTTCAAGAAGTTCGCGGGCGTCGACGCCTGGCCGGTCTGCCTGGACACCCAGGACACCGAGGAGATCATCCGCGCGGTCGAGCTCATCGCCCCCGTGTACGGCGGCATCAACCTCGAGGACATCTCCGCGCCGCGCTGCTTCGAGATCGAGGCCCGCCTGCGCGAGAAGCTCGACATCCCGGTCTTCCACGACGACCAGCACGGCACGGCGATCGTCGTCGTGGCGGCCCTGCGCAACGCGCTGCGCGTGGTGGGCAAGGACATCCAGGACTGCCGCATCACGGTCTGCGGCGTCGGCGCGGCCGGTTCCGCGATCATCCGCCTGCTGCAGGCCCAGTCGCCGGGCGACATCATCGCCGTCGACGTCGACGGCATCGTGCACCGCGACCGCCCCGGCCTCGACTCGAACCTGAAGTCGATCGCCGCGTCGACCAACAAGGACAACCAGTCCGGCCGCCTGCACGACGCGCTGGTCGGCTCGGACGTGTTCATCGGCGTCTCGGCCCCGAACCTGTTCGGCGCCGAGCAGGTCGCGACGATGGCCAAGGACGCCATCGTGTTCGCGCTGGCGAACCCGGACCCCGAGATCGACCCGATGGAGGCCCAGCAGCACGCCGCCGTCGTGGCGACCGGCCGCTCGGACTTCCCGAACCAGATCAACAACGTGCTGGCGTTCCCCGGCGTGTTCCGCGGCCTGCTGGACGCGCACGCCAAGACCATCACCGACGCGATGCTGCTGGCCGCGGCCGCCGCCATCGCCGACGTGGTGGACGGCGACCGCCTGAACGCGTCGTTCATCGTCCCGTCGGTCTTCGACACCACCGTGGCCCCGGCCGTGGCGGAGGCGGTCCGCAAGGCGGCGACTGCGTAAGGGCCGTCGTGGCCGGGCAGGCCTACGATCGCCGTATGACCAAGCAGTTCACCCACCTGGACTCCCAAGGCGCGGCCCGCATGGTCGACGTCTCCGGCAAGGAGCAGACGACCCGCACGGCCGTGGCCACCGGGGTCCTGCACACGACAGCCGAGGTGGTCGCGCTGCTGGGCGCCGACGGCCTGCCCAAGGGCGACGCCCTGGCGACGTCGCGCATCGCCGGCATCATGGCGGCGAAGCGCACGTGGGAGCTCGTGCCCCTGTGCCACCCGATCGCCCTGTCGTCGGTGGTGGTGGACCTGGCCCTGGCCGAGGACTCGGTCCTGATCACGGCCACCGTCCGCACCACCGACCGCACGGGCGTGGAGATGGAGGCCCTGACCGCCGTCTCGGTGGCGGGCCTGACCCTGCACGACATGGTGAAGTCGGTCGACCCGGCCGCCACCCTGGACGCGGTGCGGGTGGAGCGCAAGGAAGGCGGCAAGTCCGGCCTGTGGGTGCGCCCGTGAAGGCCGTGGTGATCACCGCCTCGAACCGCGCGGCGGCGGGCGTCTACTCCGACCGCAGCGGTCAGCTCATTCTGAGCTGGCTGGTGGACCGCGGGTTCTCCACCCCGACGCCGGTGGTCGTGCCCGACGGCGACCCGGTCCGCGAGGCCCTGACCGCCGCGGTGCGGTCCGGCGCCGACCTGGTGGTGACGACCGGCGGCACCGGCATCAACCCGACCGACCGCACGCCGGAGGCGACGAGGGCGGTCCTGGACTACGAGATCCCGGGCCTGGCCGACGCGATCCGCATGTCGGGCTGGCCGCGGGTGCCCGGCTCCGTGCTGTCGCGAGGCGTGGCCGGGGTGGCGGGCAGGACGCTGGTCGTGAACCTGCCGGGCTCCACCGGCGGAGTCCGGGACGGCCTCGAGGTCCTCGCGACCGTGCTGGACCACGCACTCGACCAACTGCGCGGAGGTGACCACACGTGAGCGTGGTGCGACGAGCCCTCGTGACCGAGGAACCCCTGTCGGTCCCGGAACACGCCGACCTGGTGGCCTCGGACCGAGCCGGCGCGGTGGTGACCTTCTCGGGAGTGGTCCGGGACCACGACGGCGGCCGGGCGGTGGTGGAGCTGGAGTACCACTCGCACCCGTCGGCCTCCGAGGTGGTGGCCGAGGTGGTGGCCTCGCTGGCGGCGAAGTACCCCGGCGTGCACGGCATCGCCGTCTCCCACCGGGTGGGCCCGCTGAAGATCGGCGACGTGGCCCTGGCCTGCGCCGTGGCGGCCGAACACCGGGGCGAGGCGTTCGCGCTGTGCTCGGACCTGGTGGACGAGGTGAAGGCGCGGCTGCCGGTGTGGAAGCGCCAGGTGTTCTCGGACGGCGCGGACGAGTGGGTCAACTGCCCCTGACCGCTCGTGCTCTGGGCCCGGTGCCGGGCCGCCCGGCCGGGCAGCCCAGCCGAGACCGCAGGGTCGGGACGCCTAGCCGGGACCGCAGGGCCGGGACGCCAGCCGGGAGGCAGGGCCGGGACCGCAGGGCCGGGACCGCCCAGCCAGGCTGCCTGGCCGGGACGCCAGCCGGGAGGCAGGGCCGGGACCGCCCAGCCAGGCTGCCCGGCAGGGACGCCCAGCCGGGCCGCGGGGCTGCTGCATCGACGCCGAGATGCGGTGACCGAGGCGAGCCCCGATCGCACACCGCATGCCGGCAGGGGTGCACGACCACGCCGGAACCCGCCGGAACGCAGACAGGGACCTCACCGCCGGGGGTAGCGGTGAGATCCCTGGTTCCTGCACCAGCCCGAGAGCGGGCTGCGCGATCGACCACCCGGATCAGATCTGGATCTTGTGGCCCGGGAAGATCAGGTCGGGGTTGGTGATGAACCCCTTGTTCTTCTCGACGATGGCCTGGTAGCCACCCTCGACCTTGTTGGCGTCCGCGATCTTGGACAGCGTGTCGCCGGCCTTGATCTCGTAGTTGCCGTTCGGGTTCGACGTCGAGCCGGGGAGCGACACGACCGGGGCCTGCTGCACCGGCGCGGCGGCCGTGCGCTGCTGGACCGGGGCCGGGGCCTTGCGCTGCTGCGCGGGGGCCGGGGTCGACTTCTGGCCGGCGTAGGCGCCCAGCTTCTTGCTGCAGGCCGGCCACGCGCCGGGGCCCTGCGACTGGAGCACGCGCTCGGCGACGGCGATCTGCTGCTCACGGGAGGCGTTGGCGGGGTTGCCCACACCGCCGTGGCCGTTCCAGGTCTGCTGCGTGAACTGGAGGCCGCCGTAGAAGCCGTTGCCGGTGTTGGCGCCCCAGTTACCACTTGCCTCGCACTGCGCGAGGGCGTCCCAGTCCATTCCAGGGGCGGCGTTGGCGGTGCCAACGGCCAGGCCCAGAGGGGCGCCGGCGATGATGCCGACAGCCGCGACCTTGGCGATAGTGCGAGCGGCGGAACCCTGCTTGCCCTGCTTGCCTCGGTTGAAAGCCATGTGCCTCTCGGTCCACCTGCACCTGCGGCCAGGGACTCGGGTTCGGGCCCGGGGTGTCCCTGCGTTCCAGTCCGGCGGTTTCTCTCGCTCGGGGGTGTTCCGGAGAACCCTCGGACTGGGTTCGGTGCACGGTCCTCCGGTCTTGCTCGTGGCTGGTCGGGGCCAGCCGAGGAGCGACCGTACGTAACCGAAACCGGCCTCGCCAAATGTTTGCGACTGTGACCCATGTCACTGTAACGTTTCGCGCACTTGTGCAGAACCTACAAAAACGCAGCTCAAAGGGTTCGTTATCGGTTCGTTTCCAAGCTGAGATCGGCCGAGATAAATCACGGAAAGTGAGTCGTGGCTCACGCCTGTTGGGCCTATCGGGGTGGTGCCGGAGACGCCGCGGCACGCCTGCGGGACTGTCCCCGGAGGCGGTCGTTTGGCCATGATCTGAAGCATGAGACTCGACGCGCTCCGGCGGGCCCTGGCGGCCCGGCCGGGACGGTCCGTGGCCTTCGGCGAACTGATCGACGCGGTGTGGGGCGACGCCCGCCCCGCGAACCCCAAGCAGGCGCTGCGCAACCTCGTGCAGCGGCTGCGCGCCACCGAGCAGGTCATCACCGAACCCGGCGGGTACCGGCTCGTCGTGCGCAAGCCGGTGCCGCACCAGCTGCCCGCCGACCTGCCGGACTTCGTCGGCCGCGCGGGCGAGATCGCCGCCGCTCTCGCGAGCACCGCGCCGGTGCTCGCGATCACCGGGCCGCCGGGGGTCGGCAAGACCTCGCTGGCCGTGCACGTCGCGCACCGGCTGGGCGAGCGCTTCCCCGACGGGCAGTTGTACGTGAACCTCCGCGCGTTCGACCACGCCGCCGCGATGACCCTGCACCAGGCGCTGCACCGGTTCCTGCGCGCGCTCGGGGCCGAGGACGTGCCGGTCGACCTCGGCGCGCAGGTCGAGCTGTTCGGGCGGATGACGGCGGACCGGGCGGTGCTCGTGGTGGTCGACAACGCCACCGGCGACCTCGTCGGGCCGCTGCTGCCGTCCGGGCCGCGGTGCCGGGTGCTGATCACCAGCCGCACGGACCTCGCCGAGCACGAGCAGGTGCGGCTGGACGTGTTCGCGGACGAGGAGGCGCAGGAGCTCCTGGCGCGCATGCGGATCACCGGGTCGCCGGACGACCGCGCGGAACTGGTGCGGCTGTGCGCCAACCTGCCGCTGGCGCTGCGGATCGCGGCCGCGAACGTGGCGGCCGGCCACCTCGTCGACTACCTCGCCGACCTCCGCGGCGACGACCGGCTGGACGTGCTGGAGATCGAGGGCGACACGGCCGTCAGCGCCGCGTTCGACCTGTCCTACCGGGCGCAACCCGTGGTGGCGCAACGGTTGTTCCGGTTGCTGGGGCTCGTCCCCGGACAGGACTTCGGGGTCGAGGCGGCCACGGCGTTGCTCGGCGCGCCGGCGGACGGGCCGCTACGCCTGCTCGTGGCCGCGAACCTGGTGCACCGCAACGGGAACAGGTACGGCCTGCACGACCTGCTGCGCATGTTCGCCGTCCGCCTCGCGCACGACCGGAGCTCGCGCGGGCGGCTCTTCGGCTACTACCTCCTCAACGCCGACGCGGCCTCGCGGAGGCTCAACCGCGAGTTCTTCCGCCTCGAGCTGCCCGAGCTCCCGCCGGACCTGCCGCGGCACGAGATCGACTCCGAGGCGGCGGCCGTCGCGTGGCTCGACGCCGAACGCGCCAACATCGTCGCCGCCGTCCAGCAGGCCGGTCCCGACCCGGTCGCCTGGCTGCTCACCGACCAGCTGCGCGGCCACTTCCACTTCCAGGCCCACCACGTCGACTGGTTCGCCGCGGCCAGGGCCGGTCTCGTCGCCGCCCAGCAGGCGGGCGCGCGGGTGCCGCGGGCGGTGATGCACGGCAGCCTCGGCCTCGCCCACTGGAGCACCGGCAACCTCGCCGACGCCGTCGACGAGCACGCCCGGGCCCTGGAGATCCTGCGGGTCGACCGCGACGACCGGGTGATGACGTCGCTGCTGATCAACAGCGGCATCGTGAACTGGGAGCTCGGCCGCCTGCGCACCGCCGCCGGGGTGCTCGCCGAGGCGCTGGAGATGTCACCGGACAACCCCGCCGTCCTGTTCAACCTCGGTGGCGTGCACCTCGACCTCGGGCCGCTGTCGGTGTCGGTCGCGCACGTCACGAGGGCCCTGGAGATCGCGGAGGAACGGGACCTCCTCGTCGGCCGCATCCTCGCGCTGAACGCGATCGTGGAGGTGCGGCAGCTGCTCGGCGACCACGACCTGGCGCAGGAGTACCTCGCCAGGGCCGACGAACTCCGCGCGGTCGCCCCGCCCGGTCTCGTCCGGCGCATCCCCGGCCTCGACTCGCACGCCGTGCTCTCCCACGTCCGCGGGCGCCACGAGGAGGCGCTGGAGTTCGCCCGCGAGGCCCTGCGGCACGCCCAGGAGGCCAACAGCTCCAAGGACGAGTGCGACGGCTTCGACACCCTGGGCGAGGTGCACCGGGCGCTGGGGGACGTGGACAGGGCCATGAGCGCGCACAACGAGGCGTTGGCCATCAGCCTGAAGAACGGCTACCTGCGCGGCGAGGTCAACGCACTGGCGGGGCTGGCCGCCGACCACCACGCGGCGGGACGGCTCCCCGAGGCGCTGCGGATCGCCCTGCGCGCCCGCGAACGGGCCAGGGCGGGCGAGATGCGGGTCCGCGGCGTCCGGGTGCTGGCCGTGCTGGCCCGCGTGCACCGCTCACTCGGCGACCACGCCGCTGCGGACGAGGCCACCCGGTCGGGCCGCACCCTCGCCGACGAGACGCAGTGCCGCTTCTGGGACCGCGAGCTGGCCGATCAGCCGCCCGCGAACGGCGGCAGCACGTCCAGCTGAGACCCGGCGGGCACGCGCAGGGAGGTGTCGCGCACGGCCACGCCGTCGAGCAGGAAGCTGGACGCGGCGAGGACCTTGCCGAGCCGGTCGCCGTGGCGTTCGCCGATGGCCGAGACCACGAGCGCCACGGTGGGGTCGGCGGAGTCGAGCAGGAGGTCCTCCTCGGCCACCCCGGCCGCGGCGCGGGCGCCCGCGAAGTAGCGGACCTGCACGGCGGTGCTCACTGTCATCCTCCGATGGCGCTCATGGGGCGGTCGGGCTGGGAGAAGCCCTCGTCGTTGATGCCGTGCCCGGCCGCCTTGGCCCACATCGTGGCCCGCCAGGCGTCGGCGATCGCGGTGTCGGGGGAGCCGTCGCGCAGCAGCGTGCGCAGGTCGGTCTCGCCGTTGCTGAACAGGCAGTTGCGGATCTGGCCGTCCGAGGTGAGCCGGGTGCGGTCGCAGGCGGCGCAGAACGGCCGGGTGACCGACGCGATCACGCCGACCACCGCCGGGCCGCCGTCGACCAGCCAGCGCTCGGCCGGGGCGCCGCCGCGCGGCACCTCCGAGGGCGTCAGCGTGAACGCGGTCGACAGCTCCGCGAGGATCTCGTCGGCCGTGACCATGTTCGTGCGCGTCCAGCCGTGCTGCGCGTCGAGCGGCATCTGCTCGATGAACCGCAGCTGGTAGCCGTTCTCCACGCAGAACCGCAGCAGCGGGACGGCCTCGTCCTCGTTCACCCCGCGCATCAGCACGGAGTTGACCTTCACCGGCTCCAGCCCCGCCTCACGGGCGGCGTCGAGCCCGTCCAGCACGTCCGTGATGCGGTCGCGCCTGGTCAGCGTCGCGAACTTCGCCGGGTCGAGGGTGTCGAGGGAGATGTTGATCCGGTTGAGGCCGGCGTCCTTCAACGACTGGGCCCGCCGGGCGAGCCCGATGCCGTTCGACGTCATCGACATGCGCGGCCGGGGTTCGAGCTCGGCCGTCGCGGCGATGACCTGCTCCAGGCCGCGGCGCAGCAACGGCTCGCCGCCGGTGAACCGGATGTCGGTCACGCCCAGGTCGACCACGGCGATCCGCATCAGCCGGACCAGCTCGGCGTCGGTGAGCAGCTCGTCCTTCTGCAACCAGTCGAGGCCCTCCGCGGGCATGCAGTACGTGCACCGGAGGTTGCAGCGGTCGGTGAGGGAGACCCGCAGGTCCTTCGCCACCCGGCCGAACCGGTCCACGAGCAGCGGCGAGTCCGGGCGCGCGGACACGTCCGGGGTGCCACGCACGATCGGTATGCCCAACTCCACTGCCGTCACCTTGTTCAGCTTAATGAACAACACCTGGTAGATGCCTCCAAGAACGAGCTTTCTCACGTTCCGCCCGTTCGGAGCACTCTCACGAGGAATTGTCTTAGTGGCTAAGATGTCCCGCATGGAACCTGATGCCCTGGAGAGGTTCACCTGGTACATGCGGGAGCAGAGCGCGCTCACCGTCATGTTCCACGCGAGGGTCGCCGCCCAGATGGGGCTCTCCGCGACCGACGAGAAGTGCCTCGATCTCGCCATGCGGGCGGACGGGCCGGTCACCGCCGGCCGGATCGCGGAGCTCTCCGGACTCTCCACCGGCGCCGTCACGGGTGTCATCGACCGCCTCGAACGCGCCGGATATGTCCGCCGTGTCCGCGACCCGCACGACCGCCGCAAGGTGTTGGTCGAGGTCACGGTGGGGGACCTGGAGAAGTTCGGGGCGACCTTCGAGGTCGCGCGGCAGAGCATGATCGAGGTGCTCGACCAGTTCGACGAGGCCGAGCTCGGGGTGATCGAGCGTTATCTCCGGCTCCAGACCGAGACGTTTCGCAAGCGCGTGATCGATACTTAGGCCCATGTGGCACTACTTGATGGACATGGACGGCGTCCTCGTGCACGAGGAGCACCTGATCCCGGGAGCGGACGAGTTCGTCGCCGAGCTGCGCGCGTCCGAGACGCCGTTCCTCGTGCTCACGAACAACTCCATCTACACGCCACGCGACCTGCGGGCCCGCCTGCAGCGCACCGGCCTGGACATCCCCGAGTCGTCCATCTGGACGTCGGCGCTGGCCACGGCCAAGTTCCTCGACTCGCAGCGCCCGAACGGCTCGGCGTTCGTGATCGGCGAGGCGGGCCTCACGACCGCGCTGCACGAGATCGGCTACGTGCTCACCGACCGCGACCCGGACTACGTGGTGCTCGGCGAGACCCGCACCTACAGCTTCACCGCGATCACGAAGGCCATCCGGCTGGTCGAGGAGGGCGCGAAGTTCATCGCGACGAACCCCGACGCCACCGGCCCGTCGCGTGAGGGCTCGCTGCCCGCGACGGGCGCCGTGGCGGCGCTGATCGAGCGCGCGACCGGCCGGGCGCCCTACTACGTGGGCAAGCCGAACCCGTTGATGATGAGGTCGGCCCTGCGCGCGCTGGGCTCGCACTCCGAGCAGGCGCTGATGATCGGCGACCGGATGGACACCGACGTGCGGTCGGGCCTGGAAGCGGGCCTGTCGACCATCCTCGTGCTGTCCGGCGTCTTCTCCGCGGAGTCCGCCGAGATGTTCCCGTACCGACCGACGCGGGTGCTCAAGTCGATCGCCGAACTCGTCGGTCACTCTGAGGACCCGTTCGGCGACTGGACTGACCACTGACGCGAGAGGGCTTATCACCTATCGTCGCGGAGGTGGACACGGATCGACGCCCGATGTACGTCGTAGGTGACGTGCACGGACATCTCGCTGAGCTGACCAGAGCACTGCACGCCGTCGAGCTGTGCGACGAAGACGGGCACTGGACGGGTGGCGAGGCCGAGCTGTGGTTCCTCGGCGACTTCGTGGACCGCGGCCCCGACGGCGTCGGTGTGATCGATTTGGTCATGCGGCTCGGCGAGGAGGCCGCGGAGGCCGGCGGCTCGGCCAACTCGTTGATCGGCAACCACGAGATCCTGCTGCTCGGCATGTACCGGTTCGGCGACGAGCAGGTGCCGGACAGCCTCGGCCCGCGGTCGTTCGCGCGCAGCTGGCTGCTCAACGGCGGGCTGCGCAGCGACCAGGACCGGCTGACCGACGCCCACGTCGAGTGGCTCACGACGCGGCCCGTGCTGAAGCTGCGCGCCGACCACCTGCTGATGCACTCCGACACGGTGGCCTACCTCGAATGGGGGTCCTCGATCGAAAAGGTCAACGAGGCTGTCGGACAGGTCCTCAAGGGCGACGACCTCGTCGACTGGTGGGAGTGCTGGCGCAAGATGACGACGCGCTACGCGTTCCGCGGTCCGCAGGGCCCGGAGATCGCGGACGAGCTGCTCGCGACCCTCGGCGGCGGCACGATCGTGCACGGCCACAGCGTCATCGCCGACCAGCTCGGGGTGCCGCCGGACCAGATCGACGGGCCCCTCGTCTACGCCGACGACAAGGTCCTGGCGATCGACGCGGGCCTCTACAGCGGCGGTCCGTGCCTGGTCGTGCCCTTGCCTTACAGCGGAGCCTGACTACCGTCTGGAGGATGACCGCCAGCTACTCCTCGGGCACCTCCGCCGCCCCGCTGCTGGGCGACACGATCCACGCGAACTTCGCGGCCACCGTCGCGCGCTGCGGCGACCGCGAGGCCCTCGTCGACCAGGCCACCGGCCGCCGGTGGACCTACGCGGAGCTGTCCGCGGAGGTCGACAGGACCGCCGCCGGGCTGCACTCGCTCGGCGTGCGCAAGGGCGACCGGGTCGGCATCTGGGCACCGAACTGCGCGGAGTGGGTGTTCGTGCAGTACGCGACGGCCCGGATCGGCGCGATCCTGGTCAACGTCAACCCGGCGTACCGGGTGCACGAGCTGGAGTACGTGCTGAACCAGGCGGGCGTCCACACGCTGGTGTCGGCGCGGTCGTTCAAGACCTCGGACTACGCGGGCATGATCGGACAGGTCCGGCCGCGCTGCCCCGAGCTGCGGCACGTCGTCTTCGTCGACGACCCGCGGTGGACCGGCGACGAGCTGCCGGACGTCGAGCTGGACCGCGACGACCCGATCAACATCCAGTACACGTCCGGCACCACGGGCTTCCCCAAGGGCGCGACGCTGTCGCACCACAACATCCTCAACAACGGCTACTTCGTCGGCGAGCTGATCAACTACACCGAGGACGACCGCATCTGCGTCGTGCCGCCGTTCTACCACTGCTTCGGCATGGTGATGGGCAACCTCGCGGCCACCAGCCACGGCGCGTGCGTCGTGATCCCCGCGCCGGCGTTCGACCCGGCCAAAACCCTTGCCGCCGTTCAAGAAGAGAAGTGCACGTCGCTGTACGGCGTGCCGACGATGTTCATCGCGATGCTCGACCTGATCGACGACTACGACCTGTCGTCGTTGCGCACGGGCATCATGGCGGGCTCGCCGTGCCCGGTCGAGGTGATGAAGCAGGTCGTCGACCGGATGGGCATGAGCGAGGTCTCGATCTGCTACGGCATGACCGAAACCTCCCCGGTGTCAACGCAAACGCGCGTCGACGACTCCCTCGACCGTCGCGTGGGGACGGTCGGCCGCGTGGGCCCGCACCTCGAGGTGAAGATCGTCGACCCGGAGACCGGTCTCACGGTCCCGCGCGGCGAGCCGGGCGAGCTCTGCACCCGCGGCTACTCCGTGATGCTCGGCTACTGGAACGAGCCGGAGAAGACGGCGGAGGCCGTCGACGCCGCGGGCTGGATGCACACCGGCGACCTCGCGGTGATGGACGACGACGACTACGTGAACATCACCGGCCGCATCAAGGACATGGTGATCCGCGGCGGCGAGAACATCTACCCGCGCGAGATCGAGGAGTTCCTCTACACGCACCCGGACGTGCTCGACGCGCAGGTGGTCGGCGTGCCCGACGCCCGGTACGGCGAGGAGCTCATGGCGTGGGTGCGCATGCGCGAGGGTGCCGCGCCGCTGACCGCCGAGGCCGTGCGGGAGTTCTGCTCCGGCAAGCTCGCCCACTACAAGGTCCCGCGGTACGTGCACGTCGTCGAGGAGTTCCCGATGACGGTCACCGGCAAGATCCGCAAGGTGGAGATGCGGGCGAAGTCGGTGGAGCTGCTCGGCCTCGACGACGGCGTCGAGCACGCCTGAGCCGTCCTAGGGCAGCTCGACGATCTCCTTGCCCAGCGGCACCAGCGAGACCTTCACGAGCTTGAAGTTCGCGACGCCCAGCGGGATGCCGATGATCGTCACGCACAGCGCGATGCCGGTGATGACGTGCCCGATGGCGAGCCAGAACCCGGCGACGACGATCCAGATGACGTTGCCGAGCAGCGACCCGGTGCCGGCACCCGGCTTGTCGACGACCTCGCGGCCGAACGGCCAGAGGGCGTAGTTGGCGATGCGGAACGACGCGATGCCCCACGGGATCGTGATGATCAGGATGCAGCAGATCAGACCGGCGACCGCGTAGCCGACGGCCATCCAGAACCCGGCGAGCACCAGCCAGATCACGTTCAGGAGGAGGCGCATGCTTCCAATCTAAGCTGATCTCATGAAGTGGGGTGTGATCGCAACCGGCGGAATCGCGCAGACCGTGACCGCTGACATGCTGAAAGTCGAGGGCGTCACAGTTCTCGCGGTGTCCTCCCGCGACGTCGCCAAGGCGCAAGCGTTTGCCGACAGGTTCGGCATCGAGCGCGCCTACGGCGACTACCGCGACCTGCTCGCCGACCCGGACGTCGACGTCGTCTACGTCGCCACCCCGCACGGCCGGCACCGCGAGGTCACGCTCGCGGCGCTCGACGCCGGCAAGCACGTGCTGTGCGAGAAGCCCATCGGGCTCTCGGTCGCGCAGGCCGAGGAGATGGTCGAGCGGGCGCGCGAGAAGAACCTGTTCCTCATGGAGGCCATGTGGACGCGGTTCAACCCGTTGATCCGCAGGGTCCACGCCGCCGTCCGGGACGGGGAGATCGGCGAGGTCCGCTCGCTGCGCGCGTCGTTCGGCTTCGCGCACCCCTTCGACGCGAACGACCGGCTGTGGGCGAAGGAGGCGGGCGGTGGCGCGCTGCTCGACCTCGGCGTCTACCCGGTCGCGCTCGCGCACCTGCTGCTCGGCGTTCCCGAGGCGGTGCACGCGTGGGGCGGCAAGGCACCGTCCGATGTGGACTCCGACGCCGGGCTGCTGCTCGGCTATCCCGGCGGCGCGCACGCGTTGCTGACGTGCTCGCTCGTCGCGAACATCGGCTGCGAGGCCGAGATCGTCGGCACGAAGGGCAGCGTTCTGCTCGCCGACCCGATGTTCAACGCCACCAGGGCGGTCATCAACGGCGTCGAGCACACCATCGAGAACGAGGGCTACACCCACCAGATCCGCGCGGTCGAGCAGCACCTCGCGGACGGCCTGACCGAAAGCCCGGCCATCACCTGGGACGACACGCTGGCGATCATGCGCACCCTTGAGGAGGCGCTGGGCCAGATCGGCGTCTCCTACGACACCGTCAGGTAGATCAGCGCCCCGTTCAGCACCACGACCGCGATCGCCGCCACCCAGGCGGCGGCGGTCACCGGCCGCCGGTTCGTGAAGGAACCCATCACGGACCGGCGCGCCGTCAGCCACACCAGCGGCACCAGTGCGAACGGGATGCCGAACGACAGCACGACCTGCGACAGCACCAGCGCGGACGTCGGGTCGATGCCCACGGCCAGCACCACCAGCGCCGGCACCAGCGTGACGAGTCGCCTCGCCGCCAGGGGAATCCGCACGCGCAGCAAGCCGTCCATCACCACCGCGCCCGCGTAGCAGCCGACCGCCGTCGACGCGAACCCCGACGCCAGCAGGCCGAGCGCGAACAGCAACGCGATCCCCCCGCCGAGCTGCGCCGAGACGGCGGCGTGCGCGCCTTCGAGCGTGTCGACGTTCTCCTTGCCCTGCAACGAAGAAGCCGCGAGCAGCAGCATCGCCATGTTCACCGCGCCGGCGAGCACCATCGCGACGACGACGTCGACCTTCGTCGCGCGGAGCACGGAGGGGTTCCTGCCGTGGCGGTCGCGGGCCAGGGCCGAGTGCAGGTAGACGGCGTGCGGCATCACCGTCGCGCCGAGCATGCCCGCCGCGAGCAGCACGCTGTCCGCGCCGTCGAACCGCGGCACCAGGCCGCCCAGGGCCGAGGACGCCGACGGAGGCGCGACGAAGAGACCGGCGACGAACCCGACGGCGATCACGAGCAGCATCGTGGTGACCACGCGCTCGAACGGCTTCTGCCCGCGTTTGTCCTGCACCAGCAGCAGAAGCGTGGACACCACGCCGGTGATCACCCCGCCGAGCAGCAGCGGCAGGTCGAACAGCAGCGCGAGCGCGATCGCCCCGCCGAGCACCTCGGCCAGGTCGGTCGCCATCGCCACGACCTCGGCCTGGCCCCAGTAGGCGAGCCGCACCGGCCGCGGCAGGTGGTCGCGCACGGCCTCCGGCAACGACTTCCCGGTGACCAGGCCCAGCTTCGCGGACAGGTACTGCACGAGCCCCGCCACGACGTTCGCGACGACGAGCACCCAGACCAGCAGGTACCCGTACGTCGCGCCCGCCGCGGTGTTGGTGGCCACGTTGCCGGGGTCGACGTACGCGATCGCGGCGACGAACGCCGGACCGAGCAACGCCGCACCCGCGCGAAACCGCGTGCCGACCGCAACCACCCCGGACACCTCCACCCTTGCTGCCAGATTATGGCGACAAGGGTGGCATCACGCCGGCAGTGTGGCCTTCGCGACTCCGACGACGGCGTCCATCGCGCTGTCCAGGTCGCCGCTCGGCATCAGCAGGTGGCTCAGCGCGAGCCGCACCGTCGTCTCCGCCGTGTGCCGCACGTGCCGGCCGGGGAAGTGCTCGCTGAGGTGCCGCTCGACCACCTCGGTCGCGTGGAACAGGATCGGGTGGCCGCGGATCGTGATGAACGGCAACAGGTCCTCCGCGTCCTGCCCCGTCAGCACGGCCGACACCAGCCGGTCCTTCTCGGTCTGCTCGAAGGTGAAGCGGAACGCCGACCGCATCGCCTCCCACGGGTCGGGGTCGTCCTTGAGCCGGGTGACGATCCCGCTGAGGTACTCCTCCGTCTTGTGCGCCGCGACGGCCTGGACGAGTCCTTCCTTGTTGCCGAACTCGTTGTAGACGGTCTGCCTGCTCACCCCTGCGCGGCTGGCGACCTCGATCATGCGCAGCCCGTGGAACCCACGAGCGGCCAGGAGGTCGGCTGCCGCCTCCAGCAAGAGCTCAGTGATGTCGCTCACTCAGTTAGCTTTACACAAATATATTCCCTGTAAAGACGTAGAGTCCGGTTCCGTGCCGTTCACCGTTGGCTTCGACCTGGACATGACCCTGATCGACCCCAGACCCGGCATGGCCGCGGTGCTGACCGAGGTCGGCCGGCGCACCGGGCACGACCTCGACGGCGAGCACTTCGCGGCGAACCTCGGCCCGCCCCTCGACATGACCTACCGCGACATGGGCGTGCCCGAGGACGAGATCCCGGACATGATCACGCTCTTCCGCGCGCTCTACCCGGACGTCGTGATCCCCGCGACCGTCGCGCTCCCCGGTGCCGCGGCGGCGTTGCAGTGCGTCCGCGAACTCGGCGGCCGGACCATGGTCGTGACCGGCAAGTACCGCAAGAACGCCGCCCTGCACCTCGACGCCCTCGGCTGGGAGGTCGACCACCTCTACGGCGAGCTGTGGTCGACGGGCAAGGCGGAGTCGCTGAAGCTGCACGGCGCCGCGGTCTACGTGGGCGACCACGTCGGCGACATGCACGGCGCGGCGGCGGCCGGCGCACTCGGCGTCGGCGTCGTCACCGGCCCGTGCTCACGGGCGGAACTGGCCGAGGCGGGCGCCGCGGTCGTGCTGGAGGACCTGCGCGAGTTCCCCGACTGGCTCAGGACTTCCCCTGCCGTGACTTCCTGATCACCGCGATGATCCCCAGGCCGAGCCCGACCGCCGGCAGGTAGGTGGCGGCGACGTTCAGCCACACCGGCAGGTCGCTGTGGCCGGTGAGGAACAGCGCGAAGACCGCGACGATCGCCAGCACGCCCACGGCGAACAGGCCCACAGCCAGCGGCAACAGCTTCGGAGCGGTCATGGGTCCAGGGTAGAGCGCGCTGGTCGCGCTAACGGAGGTGCCCTCCGCCTGGTCTTCTGGCTACTCTGGTGGGACGCGTCCTGGGTACGCCCCGGGCGCGTTCGTTGTGCAGACGCAAGGGAATGGTGAGCGCGGTGCCGACCGGCAAGGTCAAGTGGTACGACACGGAGAAGGGCTTCGGGTTCGTCACCCAGGACGGTGGCGAGGACGTCTACGTCCGCAAGTCCGCACTCCCTCCCGGCGTCACCGGCCTGAAGGCGGGCCAGCGCATCGAGTTCGGCATGGCCGAGGGCCGCCGCGGACCGCAGGCGCTGTCCGTGCGCCTGGTCGACCCAACCCCGTCCGTCGCGGAGGCCCGCCGCCGCCCCGCGGAGGAGCTGCACGGCCTGATCGACGACATGATCAAGCTGCTGGAGAACAAGGTCCAGCCCGACCTGCGGCGCGGCCGCTACCCGTCGGACAAGAAGAACATGAAGCTCATCGCCGAGGTCGTGCGGGCGGTGGCGCGGGATCTGGACCCGTAAGGCTTGTTTCGGCTTGTGGTGCGGGGGTCTTCGCGCTCCGGCTTGGGTTTGGTGCGCGCTCGCGGGTGAGTGCTTGGCGTGCGCACGTGGGGCCTCGCGCGCGGAGCGCGCTTGGACGTGATGTGTGCGCTCGGACGTGATGTGTGCGCTCGCGCGTTGAGCGTTCCTCGCACGCACGCTCAACCTGACACACACGCCTTGCCTGACACACACGCCCGGCCTAACGCGCACGTCTCGCCTCGCACGCCCTGCCTGACACACACGTCCCGCCTCGCGCGCACGTCCCGCGTGACGCGCACCCCTCGCCTCACGCGCCCGCCTCGTCTCGCCTCGCTCCGCTGCGCACCCCTCAACTCGCACGCACCCCCCGCCGCGAGCCAAACCCGCCCCTCCCGCCTGAGCACCCAACCCACCCGGCGTGCCGACGAGATCGCCGATCCCCGCGCCCGATCCCACCGTTCTCCGGCAAGCTGACCCCATGTCCGACGCTGACAGGATCGTCGAGTTCGTCTACGAGGTGGGCCAGCTCAAGCGCCTGCCCAGGGCGGGATGGCTCTTCGCCGGGGTCCAGCACCCCGAGACGGTGGCCGCCCACTCGTTCCGGGTGGGCGTGCTGGCGTTCGCGATCGCCGTGCAAGAGGGCGCGAACCCCGACCGCGCCGCGACGTTGGGCCTCTTCCACGACGTGCCCGAGGCGCGCACCGGCGACATCCCGTACGTCGGCAAGCTCTACCTCGACCCGCGCAAACCGCCGGAAGCCGTGGCGCGCGACCAGGTCCAGCACCTGCCCGCTCCGCTGGCCGCGCACATCGAGGCGCTGGTCGCGGAGCACGAAGCGGCCAAGGACATCGACCACACGCCGGAAGCGCGGTGTTCCCGCGACGCTGACAAGCTCGAGCTCCTCCTCCAGGCCCGGGAGTACCAGGCCGCGGGGGTCTCGAAGATGGAGCGGTTCATCCAGACCATGCAGAACGCCGTGGTCACCGACACCGGCAAGGCGCTGCTCGACAGCGCGCTGCGGATCGCGCCCACCGAGTGGTGGGAGGCGTTCGGCCGTCGCTAGCGGTGTGACCCGGCCCGTCGGCAGGCGTCAGCCGACGACCTCGACGGCCCAGTAGCCGCGCAGCAGCGGCTGGCCGGTCTCCAGCACGGCCGCGGCCGCCTCGTGGATCTCGATGCCCAGCAGCTGGTCGGTCTTGTTCGGCAGGGAGAGGGTGTAGGTGAAGTTCTCGCCCTTGCCGAGCAGGCCGGTGCCCGTGGTCTGCTCCCTGCCCGCCGCGTCGCGGTAGAGGAACACCGCCTCCCACAGGCCGTCGGCGAGCTGGCCGTCCACGGAGATCTGCACGACCTTGCCCGCGGGGACGCGCAGCTGCGCCGGCTTGGTCCTCTCCGCGCAGCTGTCGCCGTTGACGTCGCAGTAGACCGCGGGCTCGACCCGGATCGTCTTGCCGTTCGCGTGGAACGTGACCTCGGGGTCGTGCCGGGGCAGCGAGCAGCCCGTCAGCACGAGAGCGCTGGCAGCGATCAGAGCAGCAAGTCGACGCACGTCAGGCAGCCTACGGGGTGGCCGGAGCGGGCCTGCGGACGAGTCGGGCCACGAACAGGTGCAGCGACGAACCGTTGCGGTACATCCACGTCTGGGTCAGGCCGAGCGCGAGCAGGACGGCCAGCACGAGGAAGCCGATCCAGAACGTCGCGGGCAGCAGCACGCCCAGCGCGCCGCCGAAGACCCACGCGAGCTGCAGGATCGTCTCGGAGCGGCCGAACGCCGACGCGCGCGACTCCTCCGGCAGGTCGTCCTGGATCACCGCGTCCAGGCTGATCTTGGCCAGCGACGACGCGGTGGCACCGAGCAGGCCGACGATCGCGGCGGTCACCAGGCCCGGCAGCGCGGCGGCCACGACCGTCGCGGCCAGGGCCGTGCCGACGCACGCGAGCACCACCTCGTCGGGCTTGCCGAACTGCTGGCGCGCGCCGATCGCGTTGCCGAGGAAGCTGCCGGCACCGGCCGCGCCCGCGATCACGCCGAGCAGCAGCAGCTGCCGCACCGCGTCGCCCTCGGTCTGCTCGCGGACCACGAAAGCCGCGAACAGCGTGAGGAAACCCGTCAGCATCCGGATGGAACCGTTGCCCCACAGGGACACGGCGACGTGCCGGGAGATGCGTTGCCTGGCGGGCTTGGCCGTGAGCGTCGCCGGGACCTCGCCCTCGGTCACCTCGACCCAGGACGGGATCTTCATGCAGAACCACGCGTTCACCAGGCACAGCAGGGCGGTGAACCACAGCGCCCCCGGCGAGCCGAACAGGTTCGCGAAGCCCGCCGCCAGCGCGCCGAACACGCCGCCCGCCGCGAGACCGAAGACGGTCATCCGCGCGTTGGTCTTGGACAGCGTGATGTCCGGCGGCAGCACGCGCGGGGTGATCGCCGACTTGAGCACCGTGAACGACTTCGACAGCACCATGCTGCCGAGCGCCGCCGGGTACAGCAGCCAGTTGTCGAAGTTCAGCGCCATCACGACCGACAGCACGACCCGCAGCACGCACGACGAGGCCAGCGCGAGCCGCCGGCCGCGCTGGATCTTGTCGAGCAGCGGGCCGATCACCGGTGCGATCAACGCGAACGGCGCGACCGTGATCAGCAGGTAGAGCGCGACCTTGGTCTTGGACTCGGCGGAGGCGGCGCTGAAGAACAGCGTGTTCGCCAGCGCCACGGCCATCGCGGCGTCGGCGGCGTAGTTCATCATCACCGCGTAGGTGACCGACGTCATGCCGGACTGGCCGGCACCGTCGGCGCGGGCCGCCCGCCGGAACGCCGCGACCGCCTGCTGCGAGAGCTGCTTGCTGCGGAACCACGCGACGCGCGTGACCGTGAGCTTGCGCGGCGGTTTGGGCGTCGGGGTCGTCTGCTGGTCCGCGTTCGGCAACGGCCGGGTCTTCTGCGGTGGAGGGCCCTGGAAACCGTGCTCGGACGGCGTCGCGCGGCGCTCCCGCGGCCGGTACTCCTCGTCCTGCCACGGGTAGCGCTTCGGAGTCGGCTCGTCACTCCACCCGCGGTCGCCCGTCACACCGTCAATCCTGCCCCATCCCGGTGAACCTCACCCGGAAGACGGTCGGCCAGTTCTTGCCTGTGACCAGGAACTCGTCGGTCCCGGGGACGTGCGCGATGCCGTTGAGGACGTCCACGTCGCCGGACGGCTTGAGCGACGACAGGTCGTAGGTGTTCGTCACCTGACCGGTGGCCGGGTCGATGCGGACGATCTCGTCGGTCTTCCACACGTTCGACCAGACCTTGCCGCCGACGCACTCCAGCTCGTTCAGCTGCGTCAGGGGCTGTCCACCGCGCGTGACCTGCACGCTCCCGGTCTTGGCGAACGTCTTCGGATCGCGGAACGTGAGCTTGGCGGAGCCGTCGCTCATGACCAGCCGTTCGCCGTCGCCGCAGATGCCCCAGCCCTCGCCCTCGTAGCGCACCCGGCGGAGCTCGTTCAGCGTCTTGCGGTCCCGTTCGATCGCCACGCCGTTGCGCCAGGTGATCTGCCAGATGGTGTCGCCGACGACCGTGATGCCCTCGCCGAAGAACTCCGGCGGCAGGTCGACCTTCTTCTGCACGTTCCCGGTCGACGGGTCGAGCGCGCGCATCGTCGACTCGCCCTCCAGGCCGGTGCCCTCGTAGAGGACTCCGTCGGCGAGTTCCAACCCCTGAGTGAACGCGGTTGCATCGTGCGGGATCTTTTGCAGGACTTCTACCTGCGGTTTTGTTTCCTGCTGGGTCGTGCAGGCGGCCAGAACCGCGACGAGGACCAGCCAGACGGGTGAGCGCACCCGACCGAGGGTGGCACGAGTTTTCGTCCCGGCGAAGTCCTGCGGCACAATTCACCACGTGACCGCGACAGAGATGCTCCTCGACGCCGTTGATCTCGCCCGCGCCGCCGCGGAGGAAGAGGCGGGTGTGGAGCGCGTGGGCGCTCATGTCGGGGTGCACGGCGAGGACGAGTACTCCGTCACGCACCTGTTCGAGGCCGAGCACGCGGGCTACCGCGGCTGGAACTGGGCGGTGACCGTCGCCCACGCCGGCGAGGGCTCCCCGGTGTCGGTCAGCGAGGTCGTGCTGCTGCCGGGCCAGGACGCGCTCGTCGCGCCCGAGTGGGTGCCGTGGAGCGAACGGGTCCGCGCCGGCGACCTCGGCGTGGGCGACCTGATGCCGCCCCGCGAGGACGACCCGCGCCTGGTCGAGGCCTACGTGCACTCCGACGACCCGGCGGTCGAGGAGGTGGCGCTGGAGATCGGGCTCGGCCGCAGCCGCGTCCTGTCCCGCGAGGGCCGCCTCGACGCCGCCGACCGCTGGGCGGCCTCCGACTTCGGACCCCGCTCCGACATGGCCCGCAGCGCCCCCGCGCACTGCGGCACCTGCGGCTTCTACACCCGCGTCGCCGGCGCGTTCGGCTCGGCGTTCGGCGTGTGCGCGAACGAGATCGCGCCCGCCGACGGCCACGTCGTGCACGTCGAGTACGGCTGCGGCGCGCACTCGCAGGTCGAGGTCGAGATGGGCCCGGTGGTGCCGGTGGCCGACCTGGTCTACGACGACGCGCAGCTGGAAGTCCTGGACGTCTCGGAGTGACCGACCCGTTCGGCACCGAGGTCCTGCGCACCTCGGTCCTCGACGCCTGGCGCGGCTCGCCCACCCGCTTCCGCGAGGACGCGAACGCCGAGGAGGACCTGCGGCTCGGCGGCTACCGCGACCGGCTGCTCGTCGAGCTCGCCCAGAACGCCGCCGACGCGGCCGGGGCCGAACCCGGTGTGCTGCGGATCACCCTGGTCGACGGGGAGCTGCGCGCGGCGAACACCGGCGCGGCGCTGACGCCCGCCGGGGTGGCCGCGCTGGCGTCGCTGCGGGCGTCGTCCAAGGAGTCCGGCGTCGGGCAGTTCGGCGTCGGCTTCGCGGCCGTGCTGGCCGTGTCGGACGCGCCGCGCGTGATCTCCACGTCGGGCGGGGTCGAGTTCTCCGCCGCCCGCACCCGAGCCGAGGTGCCCGAGCTGGCGTCCGAACGCGGCGGCGACGTGCCGGTGCTGCGCCTGGTCTGGCCGGTCACCGAGACCGTGCCGGACGGGTTCACCACCGAGGTCCGGCTGCCGCTGAAGGTCGACCTCTCGCTGGACGACCTCGCCGCCGAGGTCCCCGACCTGCTGCTGGCGTTGCCCGGCCTGCGCCGCATCGAGGTCGGCGCCCAGTCGTGGGAGCGCTTCGTCACCGCGGACGGCGTGGTCACCGTCGGCTCGGCGCGCTGGCTCGTCGAGCGCACCGTCGGCGAGCTGCCGGCCGAGCTGGTGCAGGGCGTCGAGCACCGTCCCCAGTGGACCGTCTCGTGGGCCTTCCCGCTCGACTCGGAGCTGGGGGAGGACGTGCTGCACGCACCGACCCCGACCGACGAGCGCCTGTCGCTGCCGGCCCGCCTGATCGCGACCCTGCCGGTCGAGCCGTCGCGCCGCCGCATCCTGCCTGGCCCGGCCGCCTGGTCGGTGCTGGACGCCGCCGCGGCCGCCTACCCCGCGCTGGTCGCACGCGTCCCCGCCGTCGAACGCACCTCGCTGGTGCCGCTGCCCGGCTTCCCGCTGTCCGAAGTGGACGACCGGCTCCGCACCGCGGTGATCCGCGAGCTGCGGGGCGCCCGGTGGCTGCCGCTGGCCTCCGGCGAGTGGATCGCACCGGCTCGCGCACGGGTGCTCGACGTCGGTTCCGAGGAGCTCGTCGAGCTCGTCGAGGACGCGCTGCCCGGCCTGCTCGACGCCGAGCTGTCCGCGCCGGTGCACGCGAAGGCGCTGGCGGCGCTGGAGGTCCCGCGCGTCACGACCGCCGAGGTCGTCGCCGCGCTGGCCGAGGTCTCCGGCGACCCGGGCTGGTGGCGCGAGGTCTACGCCGCGTTCGCGCCGCTCGCCGAGGTCGCCCCGGACGTGCGCGAGGCCCTGCAGTCGCTGCCCGTGCCCCTGGCCGACGGCCGGACCGTCACCGGCCCGCGCACGACGCTGATCGCCGACGACCCGCTGCCCGGCCTGCGGGTCGTGCACCCGGACGCCGTGCACCCGCTGCTGGTCCGCCTCGGCGCGGTCGAGGCGGGGGCCACCGAGCTGCTGGCCGACCCCCAGCTGCGCGAGAACGTGGCGCGCTCGCTGGAGGACGCCGAAGCGGGCCTCGACGGCGAGGACCTGGCCGAGACCGTGCTGCGGCTCGTGGACCGGGCCGCCGTCCGGGCCGGCGAAGAGCCGTGGCTGGGAGCGCTGGCGCTGCCGGACGCCTCCGGCGAGTGGCACCGCGCCGACGAGCTGCTGCTGCCCGACTCGCCGCTGGTCGGCGTGGTCGAGGCGGACGCGTTCCCGGTGCTGTCCAAGGAGGTCGCCGAGACCTACCCGCGGGCCGCGCTGGTGGCCGTCGGGGTGGTCGACGGCTTCTCGCTGGTGGTCGACGACGAACCGGCCGGACCCGACCACGACCTGGCGGACGAGGCCGCGTGGTGGTCCTCGGCGCCCGAGGAACCGAGCCGGGTCGTGGCCGTCCGCGACCTCGACCTGGTGGCCGACTGGCCCGCGGCGCTGCGGCTGCTGGCCGCCGACCCGGTGACCTGGCGGGCCGTGAGCGAACCCGACGGCTACACGGGCTGGTGGATCGCCCGGCACGCCTCGCTCGCGGGCAAGGCGCCGCGCGAGTACCGGCTGGCCGAGGCGACGCTGCTGGACGGGCTCTTCGACGCCGTGCCGGACCTGGAGCTGCCCGAGCACGTGCTGCGGGCGGCCGGCGTCCGGTCGCGACTCGAGATCCTCGACGACGACGACGCCGAGTTCGTGCTGGACCGGCTCGGCGACGAGGACCGCGTGATCGCGGACGCCGTGGTGCTGCGGGCCCACGCGGCACTGCCCGAGGGCGACTTCGCGCCGCCGGAACGGGTCCGGGTGCTCTCGGGTTCCGTGGCCGCCGCCGAGGACGTCGTGGTGCTCGACCACCCGTGGCTGCTCGGCGTCGTGCCCGCGTCCCGCGTGCTGCTGGCCGACGGCTCGGAGGAGCTGGCCGACCTGCTGGACCTGGCGCTGGCGTCGGAGGAGTTCGAGGGCACGCCGGACCACGTGGGCGAGGTCGTGCAGTGGCAGGACCTCGCGGCCGTGCGGATGGCGTGCGAACTGCTCGAGGTCGCGCTGCCCGACGGGGTCGTCGTGGTGCACGAGGAACTGCTCGTGGACGGGCAGCGGGTCGAGTGGTGGATGGCCGACGGGGTCCCGCACGCCGCGGACACGCCGGAGGGCCTGGCCCGCGCGCTGGCCTGGGTGACCGGGCGGTGGGAGGACCGGCACACGTTCGCCGCCCTGATCACCGAGCCGACCGCCGCGACGCTGCTGGGCTGATGGACGCACGTCCCGCGTGGCTGCGGGAGGTCCTCGCCCAGGTGCGGGCCGCCTACCCGGACGGCATCCCGGCCGGGGAGCGGGACGTGGTGTTCGCCGCGCTCTGGGAGGGGTGCAGCGACCGCAACTTCGCGCTGGTCGTCGAGGAGCTGACCGGCGTCGACCGCCTCGTCGCCTACGGCGAGCACGTCGTCGCCGCCGAACGGAACTCCCGGCGGCTGCGAGCGCGGGTCGACGAGGTCCACGCCGCCTTGGCCGAGCACGGCTGGGACCCGGACGCGCCCTGACGGCTCAGGCCGCCGCGTCCACCGTCTCCTCGGACTCCACGACGGCGTCCCGCTGCTGCCGGCGCAACCGGGGCTTCGCGATCACCCCGCGCCGGGTCAGGACGACCCACGCGGTCAGCGTCACCACCATCGACACCGCGCCACCGATGATGATCGGCGCCCGCCCGTTGATCTCCCCGAGCCAGCCCATCAGCGGGCCGCCGACGGGGTTGCCGCCCAGGAACACCAGCATGTAGATGCCCATCACCCGGCCGCGCATCTCGGGTTCGACGGCCAGCTGGACGGTGGCATTGGCGGTGGTGTTGAAGGTCATCATGGCGATGCCCACCGGGATCATCATCAGACCGGTGAGGAGCATCGTCGGCATCATCCCGGAGATGATCTCGAGCACGCCGAACACGATCCCCGAGCCGATGAACACGCTCAGCCGCGGCGTCTTGCGGCGGGCGGCCAGGGTCGCGCCGGCCAGGGTGCCCACGGCGATCAGCGTCGAGAGCAGGCCGTAGGCGTCGGCGTCGCCGCCGAAGACGTTGCGCGCCAGGATCGCGAGCGTCATGTAGAAGTTCATGCCGAACGTGGCGATGAAGAAGACCAGCAGCATCACGGTCACGAGGTCCGGGCGGCCGCGCACGTACCTCAGCGCCGACCACAGCTGGCCCTTCTGCCGGGGCACCGGGTCGGAGCGCAGCAGCTGCGACGTGCGCATCAGCCAGACGCCGCCCACCACGCCGATGAAGCTGACGGCGTTGGCCAGGAAGACCCAGCCGGTGCCGATGGCCACGATCGTCACGCCCGCGATGGCCGGGCCGACGATGCGGGCGCCGTTGAACATCATCGAGTTGATGGCCACGGCGTTCGTCAGCTGGTCGCGTCCCACCATCTCCACGACGAACGACTGGCGGACCGGCGTCTCGACCGCGGAGAAGGCGCCCAGCAGCAGGCAGAGCAGGTAGACGTGCCAGAGCTCGACCACACCGGTCACGTCGAGAACGCCCAGCGCCAGGGCGCAGACGCCCAGCGCGGACTCGAGCCAGAGCAGGAGCTTGCGCTTGTCCATCCGGTCGGCGAGCACGCCGCCCCACATGGACAGCAGCAGCACCGGCAGGAACTGCAGGGACGCGGCGAAGCCGAGGGCTACCGGCGAGCCGTCGGAGAGCTCCAGGACGAGCCAGTCCTGGGCGACGCGCTGCATCCACACGCCGACCAGCGAGATGATCTGGCCGGAGGCGTAGAGGCGGTAGTTGTAGATGCGAAGCGATCCGAACATTCCGGTACGACGAGGTGGCGAAGTGTCCGCTCCACCACCCGCGTGACCCGACACGTCCTTACTGCCCCGCCATCCTGTCGATGATCTCCGCGGCCCGCGTGAGCAGTTCCCGTTCCTCGGGGTCCAGCTCGGCCAGCCGCTTGTCCAGCCACGCCTCGCGCGCGGTGATCTCGTCCTCGAGGTAGGACAAGCCTTCGCCGGTCAGCTCGACGATCGCTTGACGGCCGTCGGTGGGGTGCGGGCTGCGCGTGGCGAAGCCGAACTCCTCCAGCGCCGCTATCACCCTCGTCATCGACGGCGGCTGCACGCCTTCCTTCGACGCCAGCTCACCCGGCGTGAGCGGCCCGCACTTGTGCAGTGTGGACAGCGCGGACACCTGCGTGAGCGACACCGACGAGTTGGTGCGCTGTGCCCGCAGGCGACGGTTGAGACGGACGACGGCGAGCCTCAGCCTGCTCGCCAGTCCGTGCTGATCGGTCGCCACGTAGTTAGCATACCTCACGAAATAGTTTCCTGCCGAAAGGTCAGGTCAGCAGACCCTGGATCGGGCCCAGTGCGAAGTAGACGACGAACGCCGCCGCCACGACCCACATCAGCGGGTGGACGCCGCGGGCGCGCCCGGTCAGGGCCTTGAGCAGGACGTAGCTGACGAAGCCCGCGCCGATGCCGTTCGCGATCGAGTAGGTGAACGGCATGACGACGATCGTGAGGAACGCGGGCAGCGCGATCGTGAAGTCGGTGAAGTCGATCTCGCGGATCTGCATCATCATCAACGCGCCGACGATGACCAGAGCCGGTGCGGCGGCCTCGATCGGCACGACCTCGTAGAGCGGCGTGAAGAACATCGCCAGCAGGAACAGCACGCCGGTCACGACGTTGGCCAGGCCCGTGCGCGCGCCCTCGGCGATGCCGGACGCCGACTCGATGTAGACGGTGTTCGACGAGCTGGAGGCGGCACCGCCGGCCACGGCGCCGAGGCCGTCGACGAACAGGGCCTTGCTGACGTTCGGCAGCTGGCCGTCCTCGTCGATCAGGTCCGCCTCCTTGCCGAGGCCGGTCATGGTGCCGACGGTGTCGAAGAAGTCGGTGAGCACCAGCGTGAAGACGATCAACGCGGCGGCCAGTGCCGGGAGCCGGGTCCAGGCGCCGAACGACACGTCGCCGAGCAGCGAGAGGTCCGGCACGCCGAAGACCTGGTCGGGCAGCGCGGGGTAGCCGAGGTTCCAGCCCTTGGCGTTGACACCCTGCGACGGACCGGCCTTGACGATCGCCTCCAGGACGATCGCGAAGATCGCGGTGGAGACGATGCCGATGAGGATCGCGCCCTTGACCCTGCGCGCGAACAGCACGCCGGTGACCACGAGCCCGACGACGAACACCAGCGTCGGCCAGCTCGCGATCGAGCCGTTGATGCCGAGGCCGACTGGCACGGTGGTGTTCGCGGCGTCGGGCAGGCGGCGGACGAAGCCCGCGTCGACCAGGCCGATGAACGTGATGAAGAGGCCGATGCCGACCGCGATGGCCGCCTTGAGCTCGTTCGGCACGGCGTTGAACACCGCGGTCCGCACGCCCGTGAGGACTAGCAGGAGCACCACCAGGCCGTTGACCAGGATGAGCCCCATCGCCTCCGGCCAGGAGACCTTGGCGGCGACGGAGACCGCGACGAACGAGTTGATGCCCAGGCCCGTGGCCAGCGCGAACGGGTAGTTCGCGACCAGTCCGAAGAGGATGGTCATCACACCGGCGACCAGCGCCGTCACGGCGGCCACCTGGCCGACCGGGAGGATGTTGCCGAGCACGTCCGGGTGCGCGCCGGGGCCCTCCGGCGCGAAGCTGCCGATGATCAGCGGGTTCAGCACCACGATGTAGGCCATCGTGAAGAAGGTCACGACCCCACCGCGCACCTCCCGCGACACGGTCGACCCGCGCTCGGAGATCTTGAAGAACCCGTCCAGCATCTGGTCTCCTATCGATGTGTCCGAACGCGACTCCGCCCCGCACCCGCCGCCGTTGCCGCACAGGCTGGCAGATCCGGTGCCGGTTGTGCTGGGTGGGACCGCGCTGTGGTTCCTCGGGTTCCTGGTCGTGCTGGTCGTCGACCGCACGAACAGCACGCTGCTCTGGACGACCCTGTCCGGCAGCCTGCTCGGGATCATCGGGTACGGAGTGTTCTACTGGCAACGCCGGGCCGCGAGGCGGGGGTCACGCGGCGCCCAGCAGGGCCTCGACGACGCGTAACCGCACATGGTCCTGAACACCGACTGGGTCCGGCTGCTGGTCGTCTGCGTCGTCTTCACGGCGGTGGCCTGCGCGATCGCGCGCTTCACCGGTCTCACCAGCCCGAGGCCGTTCCTCACCGCCGCCGCCCGCGCGGCGCTGCAGCTCGCCGCGGTGAGCGCGGTGATCACGGTCGTCCTGCGCCACCTCGGGCTCACGTGGGCGTTCCTCGTCGTGATGGTGGTCGTGGCCACCGCCACCTCCGCCCGCCGCACCCGCGCGGGCCGCAAGGGCGTCTGGGTGGCGGCCGCGATCCTGGTCGGCACCGTGCCCGCGCTCGGCTTCCTGCTCGCGATCGGCCTGCTGCCGGCCGAGGGCATCTCGCTGATCCCCGTGGGCGGCATCCTGATCGGGGGCGCGATGACCGCCACCACGCTGTCGGCCCGCCGGGCGCTCGACACGCTGCACGACCGCTACGGCGAGTACGAGGCCGCCCGTGCGATGGGGCTGCGCGAACGCGACGCGGTGCGCCTGATCGTCCGCCGGCCGTCGGCCGAGGCGCTGCTGCCGCCGCTCGACCAGACGCGGACCGTCGGCCTGGTCACCCTTCCGGGTGCTTTTGTCGGGATGCTGCTCGGCGGGGCGCCGGTGTGGCAGGCGGGCGCGCTCCAGATCGTGGTGCTCCTGGCGCTGCTGGCCGTCGAAGCGGCCGCCGTCGCGACCGTCGTGGAACTGGTCGCGAGAGGTTTGATCAGGAGGGCTTCCCCCGAAGCCGAAGTTAGGCTAACCTAAGTCTCGTCGCTTCGTGGTGGGAGCGGCAGTCAGTTCGGGAACGGACGAGGCCCCCGCTCTGGGC
>NZ_JBHXCW010000079.1:0-31945 GCF_042725365.1 Lentzea sp. NPDC060358
CGAAATCCCCTTCGCGGCGCCCCGGTGCTCTGTAGAACGTCAGACGATGTGCTCGAGTTCCACGCGCTGCGCGATCGCCCGGCGCAGCCAGTGCCGGCCGACGACGACCAGCAGCGCCACCCCGGCCGCGGCGACCGTCCCCGCGCCGGCGCCCATCCAGACCCCCAGGACCTCCATGCCGTCGACGGGGGAGGGGATCTCGGCGAACGTGACGTAGACGAACAGCACGGCGAGCACCAGGCCGCCGCCGGAGATCGCGCCGATCGCGACGTTGGTCCAGGTGACCGCGCCGGGCTCGAAGACCGCGTCGTCGACCGCCCTCTGCAGCATCGCCCCCAGCGCCACCGCGAGGACCTGCAGGCACAGGACGAAGAGGACCGCCAGGACGACCAGCGGAATCCGCACGGACTCGTAGGGCGGGAACAGCTCCGCCTCGTCCGCGGCCGTCGTCGGGATCACCACGGCCTGCGCGAAGAGCCCTCCGAGGACCGCGACGGCGAGCAGGGACTGCAGGAAGATCACCAGTGCTCGTGACATACATCGAGTATCGAGAGCTGCCTATCGATTTTCAATCGTCTCGTGTGGAGGTCCTGTGAAGGTTCGCGCGGTCGTGAGCGGTAGGGTCCGTGCATGGGTGTCTTCGTCACTGGTGTGCGACCGCGGTGGTCGGACATGGATGCGTTCGGCCACGTCAACCACGCGAACACGGTGACGTTGCTCGAAGAGGCCCGCATCGAGCTGCTCTTCACCGAGGCCGCGCGCCACGGGGTGAAGGAGATGGCCGAGGGCATGGTCGTGGCGAAGCTCGTCGTCGACTACCTCGCGCCGATCGTGTTCACCGGTGAGGACATCGTGGTCGAGATGTCGGTGCGGGAGCTCAAGTCCGCGTCGTTCACGCTCGACTACGTGGTGCGCGGCAGCCGTGAGCCGGACAGCCCTGTGGTCACCAGGGCGGAGACGCTGATGGCGCCGTACAACGTGACGACCGCGCGACCCCGTCGGCTGACCGACGCGGAACGCGATTTTCTCGCCGGGTGGCGGGCAGGGGGTAGTGGTGCCTGAGCTGGTGCTGGCCGACGCGGCCGAGAGAGACGACCTCGGGGCGTTCGCGGCCCGTGCGGTGCGGCTGGACGGGCAGGCCGTCGTGCGGCTGCGCAACCGGGACGAGCAGCTGCTCGACGCGTGGGTCGCCACGCCGTTCGACACGCTCGCCACGCGAACCGTTGCGGGACAGGCGAACCCGGCCGACGTGACGGTAGCCGGGTCCGAGCTGCTGACCGGTCTCGCGGTCATGCGGGACGAACGGATCGACCCCGGTCCCGCCAAGGACCTGATGTGGCGTTCGGCGCTGCCGCCCGCCGAGGGCTGGCTGCTGGTCGACCATCTGCCCGTCGCGGTCGTGTCGGACATCGCGGACGAGGGCGTCGAGGTCGCGCGGGAGAACACCGGGCCGCAGGGGACGCCGCCCGCGTCGCTGCTCGACCAGACGGTGCTGACCGTCACCGGGTCCGGGCTGGACGTGAAGATCCCGCTGCGGTGCCTGTTCGCGTTGTCGGGCATGGGTTTCCTCGCCGACGACGGCGACGTGCGGGTGACGGCGACCGACGCGTGGCTGCGGATCGACGCCAAGTTCGGCGCCGTGGTCCGCCGCCGGCACTCGATGCTGCCGCTGATCGTCTGAACCTGGAGCTAGGTGCAGGTTCGCTGTCCGGGAAAACCCTGCGCCCCAAGCGGATGCGCGTGGCACCATGTCGCGCGTGTCCGCTGATGCGCATTTGACCGATGAGGCTCGCGTCGAGACCGAGTACCGCGTCTCGACGCTGGAGCTGTTCTTCGACCTCGTCTTCGTCTTCACGATCACGCAGCTGACCCGCACGCTGGCCGACGACACGTCGCCGCGCGGGTTCGCGCAGGTCGTGATCATGTTGTTCGTGATCCTGTGGATGTACTTCGGGTACGTCTGGCTCACGAACGCCGTCCCGCCGACGACCACCGGGCGGCGCCTGCTGCTCGTGGCCGGCATGGGCGGCTTCCTCGTCATCGCGCTCGCCGTCCCGAACGCCTTCGGTACCGCCGGGGTCGCGTTCGGCATCGGCTACCTGATCGTGAACCTGGTGCACTCCGGCCTGTTCATCTCGGCGGGCGGACCGGGCTCGGCGGCGGCGATGGCCCGCCTGGCGCCGTTCAACCTCGGCTCGGCCGGTCTGGTGTTCCTCGGCGGGTTCCTCCCGCCACTGGCGCGCGCGGCGGCCTGGACGGCGGCCGTGGTGCTGATGGTCGTCTCGCCGTACGTGAACCGGCGGCACGGCGAGTTCCGCATCCGCTCGGCGCACTTCGTGGAGCGGCACGGGCTCGTGGTCATCATCGCGATCGGCGAGTCGATCATCGCGATCGGCGTCGGGGCGGCCGGCCTGCCGCTCACCCCGCCGCTCGTGATCGCCGCCCTGCTCGGTCTCGCGCTCGTCTACCAGCTGTGGTGGTGCTACTTCGGCCACGACCAGGACGTGCGCGCCGAACACGGCCTCGCCGCCCTGTCACCGGTGCAGCGGGCCAGGAAGGCGCTGTCCGCGTTCGGCTGGGCGCACGCGCCGATGCTGCTCGGCATCGTCGTGGTGGCGGTGGGCGTGAAGAAGACCATCGGCCACGCCACGGAGCACCTGTACCTCAGCGGCGCGCTCGCCCTGGGGGCGGGCGCCGCGCTCTTCCTGTTCGGCCAGGTGGTGTTCCGGGCGCTGCTCGGCATCGGCACCGTGCGGTGGCGCGTGGCGGCCACCGTCGCCTCGCTCGCCACGGTCCCGATCGGGCTGTGGCTCGCGATCGCTCAGGTGGCCGCGCTCGTGCTCGTGTTCGGTGCCCTGTTCGTCGTGGAGGGCAGGTCTCAGACCAGCCAGACGGCCGTGTCGGGCGGCAGCTGGTCGCCGTCCATCGGGCCGGACGACAGCAGCACCTGACCGGGCGGCAGCGGCACCGACGCACCGGACGTGTTCAGCGCGCAGATCAGCCCGCCGCCCTTGCGCCGGAACGCGAAGCAGCCCGCGGGGGCGCCGTACCACTCGAGCTCGGTGCCGGCGAACGACGTGCTGGACTTGCGGTGCTCGAGCGCCTCGCGGTACAGCGACAGCATCGAGCCCGGGTCCTCCAGCTGCGCCTCAGCCGTGAGGTGGTCCCACTCGTTCGGCTGCGGCAGCCAGGTGTTCGCGGCCGTCGAGAACCCGAACGGGGGCGAGGTGCCCTCCCACGGGATCGGCACGCGGCAGCCGTCGCGGCCGCGCTCGGTGTGGCCCGAGCGCTCCCAGGTCGGGTCCTGCAGGGCCCAGTCCGGCAGCTCCACGTTCGGCAGGCCGAGCTCTTCACCGTTGTAGAGGTAGATCACGCCCGGCAGGGCCAGCTCGACCAGCGTCATGGCGCGGGCCCGCTGCTCGCCCAGCGCGCCGCCGCCGTAGCGGGTCACGTGCCGCACCACGTCGTGGTTCGACAGCGTCCACGCGGCCGGGGTGCCCGACAGCGCCACGGCCGCGAGCGAGTGCTCGATCGCCCCGCGGACGGCGTCGGCGTCGAAGCCCGCCTCGACCAGCCGGAAGTTGAAGCCCAGGTGCAGCTCGTCGGGGCGGACGTAGGCGGCGAAGCGCTCGTCGTCCTTCACCCAGATCTCGCCGACGGCCATGGTGCCGGGGTAGCCGTCCATGACCTTGCGGATCATGCGGTGGATCTCGTGCACGCCGTCGTTGTCGAAGCGCGGGTCGTGCGCGTCGTCGGACAGCACGCCCGGCGCCTGGACCCGGATCTCCATGTCCGGCAGGCCCTCGGGCTTGGCCATGCCGTGCGCCACGTCGATGCGGAAGCCGTCGACGCCGCGGTCGAGCCAGAAGCGCAGCGTGTGCTCCAGGTCGGCGCGGACCTCCGGGTGCTCCCAGTTGAGGTCGGGCTGCTCCGGCGCGAACAGGTGCAGGTACCACTGGCCGTCGGGCACGCGGGTCCAGGCGGGGCCGCCGAAGACGGACACCCAGTTGTTCGGCGGCTGCGAGCCGTCGAAGCCGCGGCCCTCGCGGAAGATGTAGCGCGACCGCTCCATGCTGCCGGGACCCGCCTGCAGGGCCTCCTGGAACCACTCGTGCAGGTCGCTCGTGTGGTTCGGCACCAGGTCGACGGTCACCCGGATGTTGTGCTCGTGCGCGTCCGCCACCAGCCGGTCGAACGCCGCCAGGTCGCCGAACATCGGGTCGACGTCGCGCGGGTCGGCCACGTCGTAGCCGTGGTCGGCCATCGGCGAGCGGTAGAACGGGGTGAGCCAGAGGGCGTCGACCCCGAGCAGCTCCAGGTAACCGAGGCGGGACCGGATGCCTTCGAGGTCGCCGACACCGTCGCCGTTGGAGTCGGCGAAGGAGCGCACGTACACCTGGTAGAAGACGGCGTCATGCCACCAGGCTGCTTCTTCGTCGATCTCAGGGGTGAGGTCGGAGGATCGTCGCACGAGGGGTCATCCTGCCATTCGTCTCGCTGCCAAAGGGCCCGAACGGGTGATGGGGGTCAGGACCAGCTGTTCATCAAGCTGTTGGCCGCCATCTCCATGTAGTCCCAGAGCTGCTTGCGGTGGGCCTCGTCCAGGCCGGCTTCGTCGACGGCGATCCTCATGCAGCGCAGCCACGCGTCCCGCTCGACCGGGCCGATCTTGAACGGCACGTGGCGCATCCGCAGCCTCGGGTGGCCCCGGTTGTCCGAGTAGGTGTGGGGGCCGCCCCAGTACTGCACCAGGAACAGCCGCAGCCGCTCCTCCGCAGGTCCGAGGTCCTCTTCCGGGTACAGGGGGAGGAGGACGTCGTCGGACTTCACCTCTTGGTAGAAGCGCGCGACGATGCGGTGGAACGTCTCCTCGCCACCGACCTGTTCGAAGAAGCTCACGGGGTTTCCCACCCGTCCATCCTGACTCACGCGGGCCGCCGGGTGCAGACCACCCCGGGTGTTGGTCGCGCCATAGGCGGGTGAACTGGCAGGACGCCGGGTGATCACCGCATCGAATGCGTGTTCTACCTCACCCGGCATCCCGGCTTGACACCTACTTGGCGGTGAAACCGGCCTCCTCCAGCGCGGGCATGAGCTGCGCGCGGAGGTTGCGCTGCACCGCCCACTGGCGGCCGGGGCGCGTCTTCACGGTGACCCGCAGCGTGATGCCCTCCGGCGTGAACTTCTCCACGCCGAGCACGTCGGGCTTGGCCGTGATGTCCGACTTCAGCGGTTCCTTCTCGGCCACCTCGGCCGCCCGCCGCTCCAGCACGCCGGTGGCCTCGGCGAGGTTCGCGCCGTAGCTCAGCGGCAGGTCGACGACCGCGACCGCGAAGCCCTGCGACGAGTTGCCGACGCGCAGGATCTCGCCGTTGCGGACGTACCAGACCGTGCCGCCGGTGTCGCGGATCGTGGTGGTGCGCAGGGCGACCGCCTCGACGGTGCCGCTGATCGACGGGCCCAGGTCGACGACGTCGCCGACGCCGTACTGGTCCTCCAGCAGCATGAACATGCCGGACAGGAAGTCCTTCACCAGGTTCTGGGCGCCGAAGCCGATGGCCACGCCCAGGATGCCCGCCGAGGTCAGCACGGGCGTGATGTCGAGCCCGACCACGATCATGATCTCCAGGAACGCGATTCCGAAGATCAGGATCGTGACGATCGACTTCAGCACCGAGCCGATCGTGCGGGCGCGCTGCTCGCGGCGCTCCGAGATGAGGTTCCCGAGCGCCTGCGGAGCGCGTTCCCGCAACGGCTTGAGCAGCCCCGGCTTCTTGCCTTCCTTGCCGGGGATGGTGATCCGGTCGATGATCTTGCGGAGCACGGCCCTGAGCACGAAGGCGGCGATCAGGATCACGACGATCTTGATCGCGCCCGCGAGGATCATCGGGCCGTACTTCTCGAAGAAGCCCACCGCCTGCGCGGTCCTGTTGGCGACGTCATCCACGGGACTCGTCACGTGGTCGTGCCCTCCTACAACTCCATGCCGGTGGCATTCGCTAGAAACGTCAGCTGGTCCACGGCGAGAGACACCGTCCTGCTGACGGACCGGCCCGCGTGACCGACCTCGGTCTCGCGGCGGATCAGCACGGGGTGCTTGGTCGGATCACTCGACGTGGCGTGCTGCAACGCCGCGCACATCTTCCTGGCGTGGTTGGGATCCACGCGGGAGTCCGACTCGAACACCGTGAACAACACGGAAGGGTACTCAACGTCCGTTACCACTTGGTGATAAGGCGAGTAGGAGAGCAGCCAGCCCAGCTCCTCGGAAACGCTTGCGCTGCCGTACTCGTCCGCCCACAGGCGTCCGAGCAGGAACTTCTCGTAGCGCACCATGTCGAGCAGTGGTGCTGAGCACACCACGGCGGCGTAGAGCTCCGGGCGTTGCGTGAGGGCGGCGCCGACGAGCAGGCCGCCGTTGGAGCCTCCCATGATCGAGAGCTGCTGCGGCGTGGTCCACCCGTCGCGGATCAGCCGCTCCGCCGCGGCGTGGAAGTCGTCGAAGACGTTCTGCTTGTTCGCGCGCATGCCGGCGAGGTGCCACTCCTCGCCCTCCTCGTCGCCCCCGCGCAGCGACACGTGCACCCAGACACCGCCCGCCTCGACCCACGCCAGCGTGGTCGCGCTGTAGCCGGGGCCGCGGCCGATCGCGAAGCCGCCGTAGCCGGTCAGCAGCGCGGGACGGGGCAGGTCGGGCCGCTGCTCGCCGCTCACGACGAACATCCGGACCGTCGTGCCGTCCTTCGACGTGTACGCGATCTGCTGGGTCGTCACGGCGGGCAGGTCGACGTGGCCGGGCGCCGCCTCGTGCAGCACCGTCTCGCCGGTCGTGGCGGAGAACCGGTACACCGCCTGCGGCGTCACGAAGTCCGTCCACCCGAACCAGACGGTGTCCTGGTCGTGGCCGGTCAGGGGGTCCACGACGGACAGGCCGTGCAGCGAGCCGGTGCCGGGGAGCGGGATCTCGCGCCGGTGTGCGCCGGTCGCGGCGTCGTGCAGGTGCAGCTCGGACACCGCGTGCCGGGTCCGCAGCACCACCAGGTCGCCGCCGAGCCAGCGCACGCCGTCGAGCACCGAGTCGGGCTCCTCGGCGATGAGCTCGGTCCACTCGGTGGGGTTCGCGGGGTCGGCGACGCAGAGGCGCTGCCGGGGCGCGCCGTGGTTCGTGTGCAGGTAGAGCCTGCCGTCGCGGGCGACCGACGCGGAGCACTGCACGCCCGCGTCGGACAGGACGACGGGCTTGAGCTCGGCGTCGCCGTGCAGGTCGGCGATCCACACGGAGTCGTGCTTCAGCGTGCTGGGCGCCCCGCTCACGACCAGCCAGCGGCCGTCGTGCGAGAGGTTCAGCGTGTAGTAGAAGGTGTGCGCCTGGTCGTCGCCGTGCACGTTGAGGTCCGTGGCGGGGTCCGTGCCGACGCGGTGGCGCCACACGCGGCGGTGGAACAGCTTCTCGTCCTCGGGCATGAGCGCCGGGTCGAGCTGGCGGACGTAGAAGAACTCCTCGCCGCCGGGCAGCCAGCCGATGGCGGAGTAGCGGCAGCGGTCGATCGGGCCCTCGACGAGCTCGCCGGTCTCGACGTCGACCACGTGCAGCAGCGAGTGCTCGTTGCCGCCGACGGACACCTGGTAGGCGAGCAGCGTGCCCTCGAGGCTGGGGGACCAGCTGTCCAGGGTGGTGGCGCCGGACGGGTCGAGCGCGCTCACGTCGAGCAGCACGCGTTCGCTGCCGTCGGCCTCGCGCACCAGGACGACGGGGTGGTCCTGCTCGGGACCGCGGCGGGTGAAGAACGCCCTGCCGGCGCGCCAGGTCGGCGTGGACACCGAACCGGTGCGCGTCAGCTCCTTCAGCCGGGCGCCGAGGCGCTCGCGGCCGGGCATCGCGTCCAGCCAGGAGCGGGCGAGCACGTCCTGCGCCCGCGACCACTCCCCGGTGCGGGGGTCCGACGTGTCCTCGAGCCAGCGGTACGGGTCGGCGACGGTGCGCCCGTGGATCTGCTCGGCGAGGTTCAGCCGCTCGGCGACCGGGTAGGTGATCGTCGCAGGCAGCGGCGTGGAAGGAGCTTCTGTCACCTGGGCAAGGGTAGCGGCTGTTGAAAACGATCCCCGTTAGGGAGCCGCTTCACCCCGGGTTCGATCACACATCAATGACGCGTCACTTATCACACGTGATTTTTTCCTGGTAAGTGTGGTCTCCTAGGGCTGACCCGGTGGAGGTGGTCGCGTGCCAGACCGACAACCGACCCCTGTCGGCGGCTCGCCCCGCGGCGAGACGGCGCCGACGGTCCCCCCATGCCGCAACCAGCCCGAGCTCAGGGCTGTGCCGGATGGGGATCGAGACGGGGGAGGTTCCGGTCAGACACCGGCGTTCTTCCCCTGGGGCAGACGCAAGGTGCTGCTGCTGAACGCCACGTTCGAGCCGCTCACGGCGCTGTCGCTGCGCCGCGCGGTCGTGCTGGTGGTGTGCGGCAAGGCCGAAGTCGTGCACGGAGACGCCTCCGGGCTGGTGCTGCACTCGTCGAAGTCCGAGGTGCTCGTGCCGTCCGTGATCCGGCTGAGCACGTACGTGCGCGTTCCCTACCGCGGCCGCGTGCCGATGACCCGTGCCGGGCTCATGCACCGCGACCGTTATCGCTGCGCCTACTGCGGCGGGCGGGCCGAGACGATCGACCACGTCGTGCCGCGCTCGCGTGGCGGACCTCACACCTGGACCAACTGCGTCGCCTGCTGCGCGAAGTGCAACCACCGGAAGGCGGACAAGCTGCTGTCCGAGCTGGGCTGGCGGCTGCGCGTCGTTCCCGCGGCGCCGCGCGGCCCGCACTGGCGGTTGCTCGCCGGCGTGGCGGAGGCCGATCCGCAGTGGTTGCCGTACCTGGGTGAGCCCGCGGCCTGATCTGCCGTTCCCGGCGGTCAGGCCGCGAGGGAGAAGTCGTTCTGACGTGCGGTGATGCGCACGGAGTCGTCGTGCTGCGCCGTGATGCGGACGCTGTCGTCGTGCGCCGTGATCTGCACGGAGTCGTCGTGCGCCGTGATGCGGACCGAGTCGTCGTGCGCCGTGATGCGGACCGAGTCGTCGCGCTGGGCGGTGATGCGGACGCTGTCGTCGTGCGCGGTGATGCGCACCGAGTCGTCCATGGTGATGCGGACCGAGTCGTCCTCCGCCGTGATGCGGACGCTGTCGTCCATCGTGATGCGCACCGAGTCGGACATCGTGATCCTGACCGAATCGCTCGCCGTGATGCGCACCGAGTCGGCCGCCGTGATCCGCACCGAATCCGACGCCGTGATCCGAACGGAGTCGTCCCTCGTGATCCGGACGGAGTCACTGGCAGTAATACGGACTGAATCGTCCATGTAGCGCGGAAGAGTGGAGGTCACGGCCTGGGGGCGGGTCATCGTGAACATTTTGTGTCCTCCAGCTCGTTCGGGGCGGGTGCGCAAGACCCGTATAGGTGAAAAGCTAGGAGGTGGATGTTCCGGGAACAAGACCCCAAACCGGCACCCGTTCGCCTCCGACCGGGTGAGGCCTGACCGGGCGTAACCGCTGCGCCGCACGAGAGCGCTCATTGCCCTTACTGGCCGGTGTCGACACGCTCTGTAGTGTGCGGATCGATGGAACATGACATGCGTCACACCGCGAAAGGCGTGCGTGGGCCGGGTTTCCGGGGCCTCACCGCCGCCTGGGCCGTGTCGCTCGTCGGCGACGGGGTGCGCGTCGTCGCGCTGCCGCTGTTCACGGCCTCGGCCACCCGCAGCCCGCTCGCGGTGTCCGCCGTCGCCGTCGCGCTCACCCTGCCCTGGTTGCTCGTCGCGATGCCGGCGGGCGCGCTGGTCGACCGGTGGCGGCCGCGCACCGTGGTCGTCGCGGCCCACTGGGTGCGGGCCGGGGTGACCGGTTCGCTCGCGCTGGCGGTCCACACCGGACACGCGACGGTCGTCGTCTTGTGCGCCACGGCTTTCGTGCTGACCTCCGCCGAGACGTTCGCGGACTCGGCCTCGCAGGTGCTGCTCGTCGAACTGGCGGGGCCGGGGGAGCTGGAGGCCGCCAACGGCAGGTTCGTCGCCCTCGAGACCATCGGCATGGACCTCGCCGGTCCGCTGGCCGCCGCGGTGCTGTTCTGGTGGGAGCCGGCGGCCTGCTTCGCGCTCGACGCGCTGTCGTTCGTGGTCGCGGCGGTGCTCGTGTCCCGGGTCCCGGACGTCGCGCCCCGCCGGTCCCGCGGCGATCTTCGCGGGCAGGTGCTGCAGGGGGCGCGGTTCCTGGTGCGCACCCCGGGGCTGCGGTCACTGGTGGTTGCCGTTGCAATCACATCTTTCGCCGCGGCCGCGGTCAACGCCGTTCTGGCGCTCTACTCCATCCAGGTGCTCGGCCTCGCCGAACCGGTGGTTCCCGGCCTCGTCGTGTGCATGGCGGCCGGTGCTCTGCTAGGGGCCTGGCTGTCGCCGCGGCTCGCGGCGCGGTGGGGCGCCGGCCGCGTCATGGTCGGGTTCCTGGCGCTGCTCGCGGTCGCGTTCGCGGTGTTCGGGCTCGTGCCCCGGCTCCCGGCCGCGGTCGTCGCGTGCCTGCTGTGCGGGCTGGCGGCGGCGGGCTGGAACGTGCTGTCCGCGACCCGGCGGCAGCGGCTCACGCCGGGGCCGGTGATGGGCCGGGTGACGAGCGCCTACCGGGTGCTCGCGTGGGGGCTGTCCCCGCTCGGCGCGGGACTCTCCGGGCCGCTCGCGGCGGCCACGTCGATCGGGACCGTCTACGTCGTGGCGGGCTCGATCGTGGGATTGACCGCGATCTTGCTGGCCCGGCCGCTCGCGCGCGGCTGAGTTCGGCTACCGTACCCGCCGTGACCATCGTGGAGACCGTTCTCGTCTTCGCGCTGATCCCGCTGGCGATCTACGGCGTGATCACGCTGCTGACGGTGAGGCCAAAGGCCACCCGGATTCCCCGGTACCGGCCCGGCCAGGAGTGGGGCTACGCCCCGGTGTGGTGGAGCGCGAACCCGGCCGGGTTGAGCGCGGACCACCACGGCGCTGCCGAGCCCGTTGCCCCGGGTTCGACGGCCAAGGGAGGTGCCCGTGGCAACTGGTAAGGCGATCGAGGTCGTCGACCCCGCGACGCTGCCGCTCGGTGCGGTCGTGACGAACAGCGGCCGGGTGTCCGCGGCGAAGATGTACGAGCCGCACGTGCCGGAGCTGCCGTTCACGCCGACCCAGCTCGCGCAGCTGGACGAGGCGCTGACGCTGTCGAGCCGCGCGACCGGCCTCGACTTCAGCGTGTACCTGGGCGAGCTCGGCTCGTCCTCCCGCGAGCGCGCGGAGGAGCTGCACGGCTCCACCGAGCGCCCGTCGCACCACGTCCTCGTGGCCGTGTCGCCGGGCGAGCGCGTCGTCGAGGTCGTGACGGGCGAGGAGTCGCACCGCCGGCTCGCCGACCGCGGGGCCAAGCTCGCGGTGATGAGCATGGTGGCGTCCTTCAAGGAGGGCGACCTCGCGGGCGGCCTGATCTCCGGCCTGCGCATGCTGACCGACCAGGCGGGCGCCGCACCCCGCTCCTGAGTTCTTCCGCGAACGCCCCCGGTGACACCGCCGGGGGCGTTTTCTACGCGCTGACCCCGTTCCGCGCGACCACGAGGTCGGAGATCTTCTCCCAGCCGAGCTTGCGGTAGAGGTGCACGCCCTCGGTCGAGGAGAACAGCAACCCGGTCCTGGCACCGTCCCGCACGGCTTCCCGCACGAGGGTCCCCATCACCACACTGCCGAGCCCGCGCCGCCGGTGCGCCTCCTCGGTGCTGATCCGGTGCGCGACAGCGTCCTCGCCGACGACGGCCATCAGCCCGCTCGCCGCCTCCTCGCCGTCCGCCAGCACCCGCACCCCGATGACGGGATTCCTCCGCACCTCCACCACGTAGCCCGCGGGCGGTTCCGGTGCGGGGTGGCCGGCGAGGTCGCGCCTCATGAACGTCTCGTCCGGCCGCGCCACGACCAGTCCGGCCGCTTCGACCTCGGCGACCACCTGCCCGGGCGCGTCCGTCGGGACGCTGAGCCAGTTCGGTTCCCGCGACGCGGCGACGATCCTCGCCAGAGCCGCGACCTCCGCCTCGTCCGTGGCGATCCACTCGTACTGCCGGTGTGGCCGGTTCACGTGGACGACCAGGTGGCCGTCGCGGTACTCGGAGGTCAGCCCGTCGGCCGTGATCCAGCCGCGGTGCCAGCGTTCCACCAGTTCACCGATCATGGTCCCGACGTTATGCGAAAGCCCCGCACCGCGCGAACACGGTGCGGGGCTTCCACTTCACCTCGTCAGGACCGGTCGAACTCCTGCGCGGCCAGGGCGCGCACGATGCCCGCGCGGCCCTCGGACACCAGCCGGCGCAAGGCGGGCGGGTGCTCGTCGGCCAGCCACGCGTCGGCGGCCTCCACAGTGGACTTCGCGATCGACCACGCCGGGAACATGCCCACGACCATCGACTGCGCCCGCTCGGACGAACGCCGGTCCCACACGCCCTTGACGTCGGCGAAGTAGCGCTCGACGTACGGCGCGAGCAGCTCCTTCTGGCTCGGGTGCGAGATGCCCGCGATGATCGCCTCGCTGACCGCGTTGGGCAGCTCGTCGTCGTTCACGGCGCGGTCCCACGCCTCGTCCTTGGCCTCGGTCGTCGGGCGCAGGGCGCGGGTCGACTGGGCGCGGCGGTGACCGGTGGAGGTCGGGTCGCGCTCCTCCTCGGCGTCGATCTCGGCGAGACCGGCCTTGCCGTGCGCGACGAGGGCCTGCAGCAGGCGCCAGCGCAGGTCCGTGTCGACGTCCAGGCCCTCCAGGACCGCGGAGCCGTCGTACCAGCCGCGCAGGACGTCAACGGTGGAGTCGTCGAGCACCGACGACGTCAGCGCGTTCACGAACGCCAGCTGGTGGTCCGACCCCGGCTCGGCGGCGCGCGCCAGCTCCAGCGCCTTCGCCACGAACCGGCGCCAGCCCTCGCCGCGCCACGAGTCGTCCGCGTAGGACGACAGCGAGGTCTGGGCCTGCAGCAGGAGCCGTTGCACCACGCCGACCTCGGTCTCGGAGCCGAGGCCCGCGAGGACGAGGTTCACGAAGTCGCGGGCCTTCAGTTCGGCCTCGCGGGTCATCTCCCACGCGGCCGACCAGCACAGCGTGCGCGGCAGCGGCTCGGCGATGTCGGAGATGTGGTCGATCAGCGCGGCCAGCGAGTCGGGGTCGAGGCGCATCGTGCAGTACGTGAGGTCGTCGTCGTTGACCAGCACGATCTTGCCGCGGTGCACGCCGACCAGTTCCGGGACCTCGGTGCGGTCGCCGGTCACGTCCAGCTCGTGGCGGTGCGTGCGGACCAGCTTGCCGTTCTCGTCGGCGTCGTAGACACCGATCGCGATGCGGTGCGTGCGCAGCTCGCCGGCACCCGGCCGGGCACCGCCCTGCAGCACGGCGAACTCGGTGAACTTCCCGTCCGCGTCCACGGTGAACTTGGGGCGCAACAGGTTCAGGCCCGTCGTCTCCAGCCACTGCGCGCTCCACCACGACAGGTCGCGGCCGGACGCCTCCTCCAGCGCGCCCAGCAGGTCCGCGAGCGTCGCGTTGCCCCAGGCGTGCTTGGCGAAGTAGACCCGCAGGCCCGCCAGGAAGTTCTCCAGGCCCACGTACGCGACGAGCTGCTTGAGCACCGAGGCGCCCTTGGCGTAGGTGATGCCGTCGAAGTTGACCTCGACCGCCTGCACGTCGGAGATGTCCGCGGCGACCGGGTGCGTCGACGGCAGCTGGTCTTGCCGGTACGCCCACGACTTCTCGATCTTCGCGAACGTCGTCCACGCCTGGCGGTACTCGGTGGCTTCCGCCTGCGCCAGCACGGACGCCCAGGTGGCGAACGACTCGTTCAGCCACAGGTCGTCCCACCAGCGCATGGTCACGAGGTCGCCGAACCACATGTGCGCCATCTCGTGCAGCACGGTCTCGGCGCGGCGCTCGTAGAGGTAGCGGGTGACGCGGCTGCGGAAGACGTAGTCCTCGAGGAACGTGACGCAGCCGGCGTTCTCCATCGCGCCCGCGTTGAACTCCGGCACGAAGCACTGGTCGTACTTGCCGAACGGGTACTGCACCCCGAACGCCTTGTGGAAGAACCCGAAGCCCTGCTTGGTCTCGGTGAACAGCCGCTCGGCGTCCATGTGCGGGGCGAGCGAGGCGCGGCAGTAGATGCCGAGGGGGATCTTGAAGTCGCCCTCGGCGAACTCGTCGCGCCACTCGGCGTACGGACCGGCGACCAGGGCCACGATGTAGGTCGACATCGGCTTGGTGGTCGCGAACGTGTGGACGGCCGAGCCGCCCTCGCCGTCCTCGGTGGCGGTGATCTCGCCGTTGGAGATGACCTTCCAGTCGTGCGGCGCCGTGACCCGCATCGAGTAGACCGACTTGAGGTCGGGCTGGTCGAAGCACGCGAACATGCGCTTGGCGTCGGCGGTCTCGAACTGCGAGTACAGGTACACGCCGCCGTCGACCGGGTCGACGAACCGGTGCAGGCCCTCGCCGGTGTTCATGTACCGGCAGTCGGCCTCGATCGTGAGCTCGTTGGTCTCCGCGAGGTCCGGCAGCACGACGCCGTCCTCCTCGCGGTAGGAGGAGACGTCGAGCTCGCTGCCGTTGAGCACAGCGCGGTGCACGGTCGCCGCCACGATGTCGATCCACGAGGAAGCACCCGGAGTCCGGCTGCGGAACACCACGGTGGTGGTGGAGCGGAACGTGTCCGAACCCGGCTTCCCGCCGCCGTCGGTCAGGTCCAGCTCGATCCGGTAGGACTCCACTTCCAGCAGCTCAGCACGTTCTTGAGCCTGGTCGCGGGTGAGGTTGGGCGCGGCCACTGGTCACCTCGTCTGCCACGCGTCTGGTTACGCGCTGACGTCGTCGGAATGGTCATGACTCCCGCATCCAATCACGGAAGCGCCGCGCGGGAAGAGATGACAGGGTGATCTGGTTGGGCTGATGGGGCGACAACCGCACCCAACGCGACAGAACGCGACTGAAGGGGCACGCATGGCCGACAAGGCGAAGGTCGATTTCTACTTCGACCCTCTTTGTCCGTTCGCCTGGATCTCCTCCCGGTGGATCCTCGAGGTGGAGAAGGTCCGCGACATCGACCTGAGCTTCCACGTCATGAGTCTTTCCGTGCTGAACGAGGGCCGCGACCTGCCCGAGCAGTACAAGGAGCTCATGACCAAGGGCTGGGGTCCGGTGCGCGTCGCCATCGCGGCGGAGCAGAAGTTCGGCAACGAGGTGCTGCCGAAGCTGTACGCGGCGATGGGCACGCGCATCCACAACGAGGGCATGAAGGACTTCGACGAGGTCATCCCGCTGGCTCTCGAGGACGCCGGCCTCCCGGCCGAGCTCGCCGAGGCCGCGAACTCGACCGAGTACGACGAGGCGCTGCGGGCGTCGCACCACCGCGGCATGGACCCGGTCGGCATGGACGTCGGCACGCCGACCATCCACATCGACGGGGTCGCCTTCTTCGGCCCGGTGCTGACGAAGATCCCGCGGGGCGAGGAGGCGGGCACGATCTTCGACGGCGCCCGGCTGCTGGCGGGCTACCCGCACTTCTTCGAGCTCAAGAGGACCCGTACGGGCGACTTGGACTTCAGCTGAGATTTTCTGTCGGGGGTCGTCGCTAACGTCTGGGGACATGGCGGACCACCGAGTCGAAGTCGCAGTTCGGGGACCCTGGTCGTTGACGACGTCCAGGGCCTTCTGGGAGGGCTTCACGCCGTCCGCGCTGCCTCGGCGCGACGGCGTGGAGCTGCGCTCGACGTTCCTGGTCGAAGGTGAGTGGCGTCGTGCCTCGGTCTCCGTGACCCAGGCCGGCGCCACCGCCGTGTTGTCCCTTTCCGGCGAGGGGGACCTCGACCTCGCCGCGGCACAGGTGTGCCGGTTCCTGTCTCTCGACGTCGACGGCTCCGGCTGGCCCGCCGTGGCGTCGCGCGACCCGGTGATCGCCGAGGCGCAGGCCGCGTTCCCCGGTCTGCGGCCGTGCGGCTTCTACTCGCCGTACGAGGCGGCGGCGTGGTCGGTGCTGTCGCAGCGCGCGGGCATGGCGCAGGGGGCGCGGCTCAAGGCGTCGCTGATGGTCGACGGCGTGTTCCCGGCACCGTCCGCCCTGCTCCGGGCGGACCTCGACCTGCCCGGCCGCAAGCCCGAGTACCTGCGCGCGGTGGCCCGGGCGGCGCTGGACGGGCTGCTGGACGCCGTCGCGTTGCGGGCGATGAACCCCGTGGCGGCAGTGCTGGCGGTGCAGCAGGTCAAGGGGCTCGGCCCGTTCGCGGCGGAGCTGGTGGTGCTGCGCGGGGCGAACGCGCCGGACGCCGTGCCGCACAAAGAGTCCAGGCTGACCGACGAGGTCCGCGAGCGCTACGGCCGGCCGCTGGCCGAGGTGTCGCAGGCGTGGCGGCCCTACCGGACGTGGGCCTCGGTGCACCTGCGCGTGCTGCGGGAGCAGCGGCTGCGGGGCGAGCCGGTGCCGTCCGGGTGACGAGTGGTCCCGCTGCCCCGGCCGGCGTGACCCCCGCCCGTGGATGTGACACTCTGGACCCGGCAAGCGCCGCAAGTGTCACACCGCCGCCAGGAGGGCTCTCGTGATCGAGGTCGTCAACCCCGCCACCGAGGAAGTCGTCGGCACCCTCGCCGAGGGCACGCCGGCCGACGTCGACACGGCCGTGGCCGCGGCGGTCGCGGCCTTCCCGGCGTGGTCGCAGACCTCGGCCGCCGAACGGGCCAAGGCCGTCCGCGCGATCATCGACGGCCTGCGGGAGCGGGCCGACGAGCTCGCGCGCACCATGACCCGGGAGATGGGCACGCCCCTCACCTTCAGCCAGAAGGTCCAGGTCACGAACCCGATCTCCATCGCCGAGGGCGTCGCGGCCGTGCTCGAGAACGGCTACTTCGAGCCGGAGGAGATCGGCAACTCGCTGGTCTTCCGCGAGCCCGTCGGGGTCGTCGCCGCCATCACGCCGTGGAACTTCCCGCTGCAGCAGATGGTCGCGAAGGTCGTCCCCGCGCTCGCCGCGGGCAACACCGTCGTGCTCAAGCCGAGCGAGCTCGCTCCGGGCACCGCCGACCTGCTCGCCGGGATCGTCGCCGCGGCCGTTCCGCAGGGCGTGTTCCACCTCGTGCACGGCACCGGGCCGGTCGTCGGCGAAGCGCTCGCCGCGCACCCGGACGTGGACATGGTCTCGTTCACCGGGTCGACCAAGGCCGGGCGCCGGGTGTCGGCGGTGGCGGCCGAGACGGTCAAGCGGGTCGCGCTGGAGCTGGGCGGCAAGTCGGCGTGCATCGTGCTCGACGACGCCGACCTCGGCCGTGCGGTGAAGATCGCGGTCGCCAACTCGTTCATGAACAACGGCCAGGCGTGCAGCGCGTGGACCCGGCTGCTCGTCCCGGCCGACCGCCACGACGAGGCCGTCGAACTGGCCGCCGCCGCGGCGGGGAAGTACACCCCGGCCGATCCGGCCGAGCCGTCGACCCGCATCGGGCCGGCCGTGTCGAAGGCGCAGCGCGACCGCGTCGTCGGCTACATCCGCCAGGGCGTCGAGGAGGGCGCGACGCTCGCCGCCGGTGGGCCGGAAGCGCCGCTGCCACAGGGCTTCTACGTCACCCCGACGGTGTTCGGCGGCGTCACGCCCGAGATGACCATCGCCCAGGAGGAGATCTTCGGGCCGGTCCTGTCGGTCATGCCGTACGCGGACGAGGACGACGCGGTGCGCATCGCCAACTCCACCATCTACGGCCTGGCGGGCGCCGTGTTCTCCGCCGACACCGACCGGGCGCTGCGCGTGGCCCGGCGGCTGCGCACCGGTCAGGTCGACATCAACGCCGCCGCGTTCAACACGAGCGCGCCGTTCGGCGGCTACCGCCAGTCCGGCAACGGCCGCGAGTTCGGCCGGTTCGGCCTCGACGAGTTCTGCGAGATCAAGTCGGTCCAGCGGTAATCGAGCTGCGGAAGTCGCCGTGGCGGCGTATCACTGCCGCTATGGCTGACCCGGCGCTGAGCATCAGGACCATCACCGAATCCGACCTCCCCGCGTTCCACCAGGTGTTCGCGTGGTCGTTCCTCGACGAACCCGTCGAGGACCACCGCTGGCTGAAGGTGCTGGAGCCCGAGCGGGCGCACGCCGTGTTCGACGGCGACGAGATGGTCGGCACCGGCGGCGTCCTCACCCGGCAGCTCACCGTCCCCGGCGGGGTCCAGGCCGACGTCGGCGCGGTGACCGTCGTGGGCGTCAAACCGGGCCACCGCCGGCGTGGCATGGCGTCGTTGCTGATGAAGACCCAGCTGCACGCCATGCGCGAGGCCGGCGAGTCGATCGGCATCCTCTGGGCGTCGGAGGGCGCGATCTACCGGAGGTTCGGCTACGGCGAGTACGCGTCGGCCTTGTCGATGCTGACGATGCCGGCGCGGATGCCGTTCCACCCCGGCGTGTCCGTGAGCCCGGCGCGGATCCGGCAGGTCACGCGCGACGAGGCCATGCCGTTCATGCGCGAGGTCCACGACCGGGTGCGCCGCGTGCGGACCGGCTGGCTGAGCCGCGTGGAGAAGTCGTGGGAGGTCCACCTCTCCGACGCCGAACGCGATCGCGGCGGTCTCACGTCCTACCGCTACTGCCTGCACCCCGAGGGGTATGTGGTGTTCCGGGTGAAGCACAGCAGCGATCGCGGCGGACCCAAGCACGAGCTGCACGTGCGCGAGCTGGTCTGCGAGACCGACCAGGCCTACGCCGACCTCTACCGGTTCCTGCTCGACCTCGACCTGGCCGGCAGCATCTCGTTCTTCACGGCCGCGGACGACCCGGTCCTGCACATGGTCGACAACCCGCGCAAGGTGCGGCGCGAGCTGACCGACGCGTTGTGGCTGCGGGTCGTCGACGTGGAGAAGGCGCTGCCGCTGCGCCGCTACTCGTCCGATGTGGACAGTGTGCTGGAGGTCGAGGACGACCTGTGCCCGTGGAACTCCGGCCGCTGGCGCCTGACCGCGAAGGGCGGCGAGGCGGTGGTGACGCGCACGGAGGACCCGGCGGACGTGACGCTCGACGTCGCCGCGCTGGGCAGCGCCTACCTCGGTGGAACAAGGCTTTCCGTGCTCAGGCGTGCGCATCGCGTGGTCGAACACACGGCCGGACATGTCAACGCGCTCACGTTCGCGTTCCTCGGTACGCATGAGCCGCATTGCCCCGAGGTGTTCTGACGGAACTACGGCCGCCGTTCACTCGTTGACGGTTTACCTGCTGTGGGAGGTAAAGCCGTGGGCACCGTTGTCTGGGTTGTAGTGCTGGTACTGCTGGTCGCGGGTGTGTTCTACCTGGTCAGCCAGAGCAACGCGCGCAAGGCGCGCGAGCTCGACGACGCCAAGGCGGAGGCCCGTCGCTGGGTCGAACGCCTCGGTGGGCAGGTGATGAGCCTCACGGGCAGCAACGCCGCGTCGACCCAGGCGCTGGCGGACGCGTCCGAGCGCTTCACGGCGGCCGGGTCGCAGATGGAACAGGCCCGCACGATCCCGCAGGCCCGCCTGGTCACCGAGACCGCGATGGAGGGCCTGCACTACGTGCGCGCGGCGCGGCAGGCCATGGACATGGACCCCGGGCCCGCCCTGCCCGAGAGCCAGGGGCAGAAGCAGGCCGGTGCCGTCAGCGAGGACCGCCAGGTCAGCGTCGAGGGCCACCAGTACGCCGCGTCGCCGCACTCCGGTTCGGGCACGCCCTACTACTACCCCGGCGGCATGGTCGCGGGACGCCCGGTGCCGCGTGGCTGGTACTCCGAGCCGTGGTGGAAGCCCGCGCTCGTGGCCGGCGCGTGGGGCGTGGGCACGTTCCTGCTGATGGACGCCATGTTCTCGGGCATGCACGGCATCGGCGACTACGGCATGGGCGACATGGGCGCCGGTGACTTCGGCGGCGACATGGGCATGGGTGACATGGGCGGCGCCGACATGGGCGACTCCGGCGGGTTCGACTTCGGCGACATGGGCGGCTTCGACTTCTAGCGGAAAGTGCTCACGAACCGAGCACTTTCCAGCCGTACCCCGAAAACAGCCCCCGACCCTTTTTCCAGTCGATCCTCAGGCCTGGCACACGGGGCACCAGAAGAGGTTCCGGCCGGCCAGTTCGGCGGTCAGGACCTCGGTGCCGCACAGGAAGCACGGCTGTCCGGCGCGGCGGTAGACGTACACCTCACCGCCGTGCCGGTCCGTGCGCGGCGCCCGGCCCATCGCCTTCGGCAGGTGCTCGCGGCGGACGGTGTTGATCTTCCCGACCTTCACGCCGTCCTTCATCAGCACGACCAGGTCGGCCCAGATGGCGTCCCACAGCTCACGACTCACCTTGGTGCCGACCAGCATCGGGTTCACGTTGTGCCGGAACAGCACCTCGGCGCGGTAGACGTTGCCGACGCCCGCGAGCACCTTCTGGTCCATCAGCAGCACGGCGAGCGACTGCTTCGACCGGGCGATCCGCTCGTAGGCGAGGCCCGGATCGGCGTCCCGGCGGATCGGGTCGGGCCCGAGCCGGTTGCGGATCGCCTTGACCTCGGCGGAGTTGAGCACCTCGCACGCCGTCGGGCCGCGCAGGTCGGTCCAGTGCGTCTCGCCGGCCATGCGCATGCGGACCTGGCCCACGGGCGGCAGGACCGGCAGCTCCGACTCGGTGAACGTCCCGTAGAGACCGAGGTGGACGTGCACGATCGCGTCCGGGCCGTAGACGTGGAAGAGGTGCTTGCCGTGCGCCTCGGCGCGGACGAGCGTGCGTCCGTCCACGAGGGACGCCGTGAAGCGGCCCTGCGGACTGCTGACGGACACCGGCCTGCCCGCGTACCGGCGCTGGTGCAACCGCGCGAGGCGGTGCAGCGTGTGGCCCTCAGGCACGCTTGCTCTCGTACTCGCTGACGAGGTCGATGCGGCGCTGGTGCCGGGGCTCGCCCGAGAACGGCGTCCCGAGGAACGCCGAGACGATCTCCGTCGCCTCCTCGGCGGTGTGCTGGCGGGCGCCGATGCCGACGAGGTTCGCGTCGTTGTGCTCACGGGCGAGCCGGGCGGTGGAGACGTTCCACGCCAGCGCGGCGCGGGCGCCCTTCACCTTGTTGGCGGCGATCTGCTCGCCGTTGCCGGAACCACCGATCACCACGCCGAGGCTGCCGGGGTCGGCGACGACCTTCTCGGCGGCGTCGGTGCAGAACGAGACGTAGTCGTCCTGCGCGTCGTAGGTGTGGGCGCCGACGTCGACGACCTCGTGGCCCTGCTCCCGCAGAGCCGTGGACAGGTGGGACTTCAGCTCGAAGCCCGCGTGGTCTGCTGCCAGATAAACGCGCACGTCACGGAGTCTGGCACGCTGGCGGGTGTGTTCAGCCAGGAGGGGTACCAGCTGAGGCTGGAGTGGGGACCGGAGGGCGTCACGGCCCTGCAGGGCTGTGACGTGCTGATCGTCGTCGACGTGCTGACCTTCACGACGTCCGTCGACCTGGTGGTCGGCAACGGCGGCCGGGTGCGCCCGTCGCGCTGGGTGCCGGAGTCGGGGCGGACGCTGCGCCCGGCCTCACTCACCGGGATGACCGGCGAGGTCGAGCTGCCGTCGCCGAACGGGTCGAACCTGTGCGCGCTCGCGGCCGGGACCGGGCGGCACGTGCTGGCGGCGTGCCTGCGCAACGCCTCGGCCGTGGCGCGGCGGGCCGCCGAGCTGGGGGAGACCATCGGCGTGATCCCCGGCGGCGAGAGGTGGGGACTGAACATCCTGCGGCAGGGGTCGCGCGAGTTCGGCCCGCTGCGGGTGTGCGTCGAGGACCACCTGGGGGCCGGCGCGGTGCTCGCGGCGCTGCCGGGCAAGGCGTCGCCGGAGGCGCAGCTCGCCGTGGCGGCGTTCCGCAACACCGACGTCGCGGCGGCCGTGCGGGACTGCGCGTCGGGACTGGAGCTGAGCGGCAACGGGCACGCGGCGGACGTCGACCTCGCGGTCGAGCTCGACGTGAGCGGCGCGGCGCCCGTGCTTCTCGACGGGGTCCTGGTGGCGTCCGGGTGATCGAGATCGCGGCCGGGGTGTTCGTCCGGCGGCACGAGGAGCTCGACCTGACCCTGGGCTACATCACCGGATCAGGTGATTCGCTGCTCGTGGACTCCGGCCTGGACCCGGCGTTCGCGCGCGAGGTCCGCCCGTCGCGGATCGTGTTGACGCACAACCACTTCGACCACGTGCTGGCGACCGAGGCGTTCCTGCCGTGCGAGGTGTGGGCGCACGAGGACTGCGTGGTCGACGAGTCGCTGCTCGCGGACCGCGCCGCGTACCACCCCGACCCCTTCGAGGGCCGGCTGATCGCACCGACGCACACGTTCCGGGACGTGGTCACGCTCGACGTCGGCGGTCGCCGGGTCGACCTGCACCACTTCGGACCGGCGCACACCTCGCACGACGTGGTCGTGCACGTGCCCGACGCCGGGGTGGTGTTCGCGGGCGACTTGGTGGAGCAGGGCGCTCCCGCCCAGGCCGGTCCGGACGCCACGCCGGCGAACTGGCGCGCCGTCCTCGACCGGCTGCTCGAGCTGGAGCCGCGTGTCGTCGTGCCGGGCCACGGGGACCCGGTCGACGCGGCGTTCGTGCGGTCGATGGCTATCCCGGGGGCCAGCTGAGGCCGCGGCCGCCGAGGACGTGGCAGTGCACGTGGAAGACGGTCTGGCCGCCGTGTGCGCCGGTGTTGAACACGAGCCGGTAGCCGGTCTCGGCGATCCCCTCGGACTTCGCGACCTCGTGCGCCGTCGCGAGGACCTGGCCCGCGAGCAGCGGGTCGACGTCGCCGATCTCCCGGTGGTGCTCCTTGGGGATCACCAGGACGTGCGTGGGCGCCTTGGGGTCGATGTCGCGGAAGGCGAGCGTCGTCTCGGTCTCCGTCACCACGGACGCCGGGATCTCGCCCGCGACGATGCGGCAGAACAGGCAGTCGGTCACGGAGGCATCGTATTGGGCCCGTTGTGCCCTGGTGCCCGTGCCCGCCGGGCCCGACCATGACCGGGTGAAGGGCACCTGGCTGGTGGTCGTCCGCTGCCTCGTCAGCTTCGCGATCGGCGTGCTGCTGGTGGTCGTCGCGGTCCGCTTCGGCGAGGAGCTCTGGCGCGCGTTCCACTGAGGGCCGACCGCTCAGCGGACGAAGCAGAACTCGTTGCCCTCGGGGTCGCGCATCACCTGGAAGCTGCCCTGCTCGTCCGTGACGACCACGCCCTCGCGCGTCGCCCCGAGGCTCACCGCCCTCACGACCGCGGCCTCGATGTCCTCGACCACGAAGTCGAGGTGCAGCCGGTTCTTCACGTCCTTGCGCTCGGGCACCGGCTGGAACGACATCCGCGTCCCGCCGGGCGGCTCGACGTGCGACCAGCCGTGCTCGCGGTTCACCGGCTCACCGCCGAGCAGCTCCGCCCAGAACCGCACGAGGCGGCCCGGGTCGGCGCTGTCGACAACGATCTGCTCAAGCCTCACGTCTTCACCAGGTTCTCTCGGGCCCAGTCGCAGCACAGGTCGAGCAGCCCGAGCACCCTGCGCCCGTGCGCGGTCAGCTCGTACTCGACCCGTGGCGGATTCTCGTCGAACACTTCGCGGGTGAGGGTGCCGTCCCTCTCCATGGCGCGCAACGTCTCGGTGAGCACCTTGGGCGTCACGTGCGCCATCTCGGCCCGCACCTCGGTGAACCGGCGGCGCCCGCCCTGCAACGCCCGCAACACGTGCGCCGTCCACTTGTCACCGATGCGGTACGGCAGGTCGCCGTGCTGGCATTCCACCTGCTCACCCCCGATATCGTTGCGGAAACCGGCACCGCCGACCCTACCGTCGCGGACATGGCGAAGATCGTTGTTTTCGGGGCGTCCGGCAAAGCGGGCACCCAGATCGCGGCCGCGGCGGAATCGCGCGGCCACGAGGTGACGCGCGTGGGCCGCGACCCCGGCGTCCAGGAGGCGGCCTCGGTCGCGGCCGGCCACGACGTGGCGGTGAGCTCGGTGGTGGACCTGTCCCGCGACCCGGCCGAGTTCTACGCGGACGCCGCGAGGGCCCTGGTCGCCTCGGGCGTCGGCCGCATCCTCGTGGTCGGCATCTACACGCTGCTGGAGACCGCACCGGGCGTGCGCGTGGTGGACGCACCGGACTTCCCGGCCGAGTTCAGGCCGTTCTGCCTGGGCCACGCCGCGGGGGTGGAGGTCCTCGCGGCGTCCGGAGTGGACTGGCTCGTGATGAGCCCGGCGGGCGACTTCGGCGGCGAGGCGACGGGCGCCTACCGGCTGAGCGGCCCCGACCCGTCGCGCGAACTGACCTACGAGGACTTCGCGCTGGCCGTGGTCGACGAGATCGAACGCCCCGCCCACCACCACACCCAGATCGGCATCGCCCCGGCGTGACCGCGGGCCGGAGCACGGGGGTCCGGGGGCTCGGCCCCCGGGAGAAATGCGAGAGGCCGACGCGGTCTGCGTGGTGTGCAGACGAGCGTCGGCCTCGGTCGCGAGCGGGCGACGGGAATCGAACCCGCGTAGCTAGTTTGGAAGACTAGGGCTCTACCATTGAGCTACGCCCGCACTGCCGCCCTTGTCGGGGCTGCGATCACCACCTTAGCGGGTGGCGGTAAGCTGGGTGCAACCGGGGCGTGGCGCAGTTTGGTAGCGCACCCGCTTTGGGAGCGGGGGGTCGCAGGTTCAAATCCTGTCGCCCCGACGGTTGACGAGACCCGCAGCGGCGCCGCTGCGGGTTTTCGCTTCTCCGGCCATTGCGAACCGCGCGGGCGCTAATAGCCCGGGCAGAGGTGCTTGCGCACCGCGGCGAGGACGCGGGCCGAGACCTCCGGACCGAAACCGGCGGGGTGGTTCGGCGAGGTGAACCGCTGCGCCGTGAGCTCGACCAGCTTCGCCTGGTCGCCCGGGGTCTTCGCGACGCTCATGCACTGGTCGCGGCCCCGGCTGACGGCCCGGTCGGCGTTGCCGTTCACGATCTCCCGGTCGATCGCGTCCAGGTCCGCGACGTACGCGGCCTGGGTCGCGGCGTCCGGCTTGGGCGGGATGCCCGGCACCTGCACCACCGGGGTCGCTCCCCCTCTGTTCGTCGGCGGAGCGGAGGACGTGGTGCCGCCCGGTGAGGGCGGGGTGGCGCAGGCCGAGGTCAGTGCGAGCAGGGGCAGCAGGAACGTCGTTGTTCGCCTCACCGACGGTCCGTCGTTCGTCGAAAGACGACCGTTACGAGGGGGCCATCAGGGTTCCAGATAGCGGCTCGCCCACGCCGCCAGCACCCGCGCCACGTACGCCGCGTCCGCGCGGTCGGTCAGCAGGTGGTCCGCGCCGTCCAGCGACACGAACGACTTCGGGTGCCGGGCCGCGTCGAAGATCAGCCGGGCGTTGTCCACTCCGACCAGGTCGTCCTGCGGCGAGTGCATGACCAGCAGCGCGCGGTCCAGGCCGGCGATGCACGCGGTCTGGTCCTGGCTGTTGATGCCGGTCAGGAAGCCGTTGCTGATCCGGAACGGGCGCCCGGCGAGCAGCACCTCGGCGACGCCGTGGGTCTCGATGTCCGCCTTGGACGGGCCGAGCAGGTGCTCGACGTGCGCGGTGTCGGCGGGGGCGCCGATGGTCACGACGGCGCGGACCTCGGGGACCCGCTGGGCGGCGGCGAGGACCGCGGCCCCGCCCAGGGAGTGTCCGATGAGGACGCTCGGGGCGCCGATGGTGTCGCGGAGGTGGTTCGCCGCGCAGACGAGGTCGTCGACGTTGGAGGTGAAGGTGGTGTTCTCGAAGTCGCCGCCGGACTGGCCGAGGCCGGTGAAGTCGAAGCGCAGCACCGCCACGCCGTGGGCGGCCAGCTCGCGGGCGATGCGGGTGGCGGCGACCGAGTCCTTGCCGCAGGTGAAGCAGTGGGCGAAGACGGCGGTGGCCACCACGTCGCCGGCCGGCAGTTCCAGGCGGCCCGCCAGGGCCTGGCCGTCGGTGCCCGCGAAGACCGCTTTCCGGTTGTCCATGACCTCTATGGTGCGTCACGTGCGCTACCAGTACCTCGACGCCCGGCTCCGGCACGCGTTCGACGACGCCGGGCTCGGCCGCGGGCAGCGGGCGGTGCTGCAGGGCGTGCTGCGGGCCCTCGACCCCGACGCGCACCTCGGTGAGCACGTGGCCGGGCTGACCAGCGCGTTCCTCGCCGTCACGCGGGCCAAGACCGCCCTCGAGAGCCATGCGGCCGCGGACCAGCCGCGCTGGAACCTGTTGCGGCGCATCATCACCACGTCGATCCGGTGCGTCGACGCGGCCAGGCCCGCGTACGCGCGCGGTGGAGCCGAGGAGCTCGCGCGGGCGCGCCGGGTCCTGCTCGAGGTCGACGCGGCCATCGCGGCGGACGGGCCGCGGCTCACCCCGCTGGTCACGGCCGCGGCCGCCGCGCGGCTCGACCCGGACGCGCTGGCGGCGGAGGTCAAGAAGTGGGTCACTCCACTGTGGACCGGCGTCGAGCTGCCGCTGCGCGCCAGGATGATCGCCGAGGTCGCCGTGCTCGTGGCGGTGCACGGCAGGGACGGCCGGCAGCTGCGTGCGGACCTCCTGCGGTGGCTCAAGAAACCCGGTGACCTCGCCGAGGTGCTGTGGCCGGAACCGCGCAAGCACGTCGTGGCGTTCGTCGTGAGCGGCGCGCGGGTGTTGCGGCACCTCGACGGGTTGTTGCCGGAGGCGAGGCAGGAACCTTTGCACCGCAACAGGTTGCCGAAGGACGACTTCCTCAAGGAGGCGGTGAGCGGCTCGTCGGTGCTGGTGCGGCTGCCGGTGCTCGCCGCCGACGTGCACACCGCGGCGGTGAGGGGGCGGCGGGTTCTCAACGAGGTGCTCGACCAGTACGCGGCGGGGGAGCGGCTCACCGAGCTGCACATCGCGCCGGTCTGGCAGGTCAGCGGTCCCGGTGGGCGGGTCACGCGCGGCACCGAGCACCGGCGCACGGTGGGCAACGCCTACCCGCTGACCGCCTACTGGCCCGCCGAGCTGCGCAGCGCGATGCGGGTCGCGAACCTCGCGCGGCAGGTCGACGCGCCGATGGCGAGCGCCGGTCTCGCGTGGAGCGCCCTGGAGGCGACGGGGCTCGACCCCGGCAAGATCGGGTGGCTCGCGAAGGCGTGCGCGCTGCAGGTGTTGCGGCAGCACCTGATCAGCCTGCACGTCGTCGTCACCCACCACGACGACGAGCTGCGCGGGCCGCTCGCCGCGCACGTGCCGACGACCGGGGTGAAGCACCACCTGAAATCTGTCGACGCCTGGCTGGAGGTGCTCGTCCCGCACCCCCGCCCGGACGACCGGCTGCGGGCCGCGCAGGACGCCGTCACCGCGCTCGCCGCCGACGAGGGCGGGCTGGTGCGCGACCTCGTGGAGCTCTGGCGGGGCCGGCTCGCCGACTCGCGGGCCCTCGCGGACTGGTTGCGGGAGCAGGAGGACACCGCGGCGGCCGTGCTGGAGTGGCTCTACGTCACGCGGAACCTGGCGTTCCACGCCGGGCGGTTCGCCTCGCCCGCCGACACGCTCACCGCGCACGCCGGGCAGGCCGTCATCGACCTGACGCTCGAGTTCCTCGGCAACTGGCGCACCGTCGAACGGAGGCTGGGCCGGCGGGAGACGCCGGCCGTGGAGATCTACCGGCGGCTCGCGCAACGGCAGGACCAGCTCGTGGCCCGGCTCCGGCGTGCGCGGTCGGTGCGCAGGCTGAGCGTGGAGGACATCTCCGGACCCGACGAGAAGTGGTGGTCCCGCGGCGGGAGATGAGGGCGGACGCCGCGACGTTCCCCTCCGCGAGGCCGGTTGACGAAGGCGTTCGGGGGCTCATCTTGATCCGGCGCCGCGCTGGTCTGCTCGGCCCAGCTCCTCCTCGGCCGTCCCGGGCAGTCCGGTGGTGGGATGATCGGTGGTCCACACAGGACGGTGGTGGCGACGACTCTTGACCGTTCCCGTGCGCGGGGTCGATGCTGTCGCGCATCGAGAAACGGTGTGCGCAGTCCGCAACAGGTCGGGGTGGTGTGGCGTGGATCCCGTGATTTCGGTGGGCGACCTGTGGAAGGTGTTCGGGTCGAACGCGGCCGGGGTGGTGGCCTCGGATGAGCTGAAGTCGTTGTCCCGGCAGGAGCTGATGGACCGCACCGGCGCCGTCGCCGCCGTGCGCGGAGTGGACTTCGAGGTCGCGCCGGGTGAGATGTTCGTGGTCATGGGGTTGTCCGGTTCGGGCAAGTCCACTCTGGTCCGGTGCCTGACGAGGCTGGTGGAACCGACTTCGGGAACGGTGACGTTCGAGGGCGAGAACATCCTCGAGGCGGACGCGAAACGCCTGCGCGAGCTGCGCAGGAACAAGTTCTCGATGGTGTTCCAGCACTTCGGTCTGCTGCCGCACCGCACGGTCGCGGACAACGTCGGCTACGGGCTGGAGATCCGCGGGGTACCGCGCGCGAAACGGGCGGGGCGCGCGCAGGAGGTGATCGACCTGGTCGGCCTGACGGGGTACGAGAAGTCCTTCCCGGATCAGCTTTCCGGCGGTATGCAGCAACGCGTCGGGCTGGCCCGCGCGCTCGCGGGAGATCCCGACGTCCTGTTCTTCGACGAGCCCTTCTCGGCGCTCGACCCGCTGATCCGCCGCGACATGCAGTCCGAGGTGATCAGGCTGCACCGCGAGGTCGGCAAGACGATGGTGTTCATCACCCACGACCTGGGCGAGGCGCTCAAGCTCGGCGACCGCATCCTGATCATGCGCGACGGGCAGGTGGTGCAGGTCGGCACGGGCGACGAGCTCGTCGGCGCGCCGGCGGACGACTACGTGCGCGACTTCGTGCGGGACGTGCCGCGCGCCCAGGTCCTGACGCTGAAGTGGATCATGCGGCCACCCGGCCCCGACGACGACCTGGACGGGCCGGAGCTGCCGCCGGACACCGTGGTGCGGGAGGCGGTGCGCAGCGTGCTCGGCGCCGGCAAGCCGGTGAAGGTCGTGCGCGACGGCGAGCTGCTCGGCGTCGTCGCGGACGAGGAGATCCTCGGGGTCGTGGCCGGGGAGGCGTGATGGTCGCCGTCACCGCCCCGCGCCGGGAGCTGCCGCGCAAGGCGCTGGTCGTCGGCGGCGTCGTGCTGGCCTGGCTGGTGCTGTGGCTCGTGTTCCGCAACTCCGGGACGCTGCCGCTCGACGCCTCCGAGCTCACGCCGCTGCACCGGTGGGTCAACGAGGTCAACGACGCGGTCGGCGCGTCGCGGAACTCGAACCCGGTGTTCCTCCACTTCTTCAACGAGATCCGGCTCGTCGTCGACGAGTTCGTGACGTTCGTCCAGGCCCTGGTCGCGCAGCCGTCGTTCGGGCGGCCGGTGCCGGTGGTGGGCTGGCTCGGCGTCGTCGCGGTCGCCGGGTTCGCGAGCCTCGTGGTGGCGGGCTGGCGGGTCGCGCTGCTCGCGGTCGCCGGGTTCGTGCTCCTCGGCCTGCAGGGGCTGTGGCAGGAGAGCATGGACACGCTGTCGCTCACGCTGGCGGCGGTCGTGATCGCGTTGCTCTTCGGCATCCCGCTGGGGATCTGGGCCGGGCTGTCCGACCGGGCGCGCCGGGTGATGACCCCGGTGCTCGACTTCATGCAGACGATGCCGACGTTCGTCTACCTGGCGCCGCTGACGCTGTTCTTCCTGATCGGGCCGGCCTCGGCGACGATCGCCACGCTGATCTACGCCGCGCCGCCCGCGATCCGCATCACCGCGCACGCGATCCGGTCGGTGCCGCGCGACACCGTCGAGGCCTCGGAGTCGCTCGGCGCGACGGGCGGGCAGACGCTGGTGAAGGTGCTGCTGCCGTCCGCGCGCAAGACCATCGTGCTGGGCGTCAACCAGACGATCATGGCCGCGCTCTCGATGGTCACGATCGCCGCGCTGATCGACGCGCCGGGGCTCGGCAAGACGGTCGTGAAGGCGTTGCAGACGCTCGACGTGGGCACGGCGTTCAACGCGGGCCTCGCGATCGTCGTGCTGGCGATCGTGCTGGACCGCGTCACGACGGCGGCGACCGAGCGCCGGACGCTCCCGCGGTGGGCGCTGTTCGGCGGTCTGGGCGTCACGGGCGTCGCCGTGTACTTCTCCCACACCTACCTGTGGGCGGCGGAGTTCCCGTCGGAGTTCGAGGTCGGCAGCTCGATCCGGCAGGGAGCGACGGCGGCGACCGAGTGGGTGCAGGACTCGCTGCCCGTGATCACGGGTGGTGTCAAGGACTTCGTGACGTGGGCGCTGATCAACCCGCTGCAGGCGCTGCTGGCCGAGTCGCCGTGGCTGCTGGTGGCGCTGGTGGTCGTGGCGCTGTCGTTCCTCGTCGGCGGGGTGCGGTCCGCGGTGGTCTCCGCCGCGTGCCTGGGCCTGCTGATCGCGACCGGGCTCTGGCAGGACGCGATGGTCACGCTGGCGTCCACGCTGGTCGCCACGATCATGGTGATGGTCCTGGGCGTGGTGGTCGGCGTGTGGATGGGGCGCAGCCGGCGGGCCGACCGGGTCATCCGGCCGGTGCTCGACGCCGGGCAGGTGATGCCCGCGTTCGTCTACCTGGTGCCGTTCCTCGCGCTGTTCTCGGCGTCGCGGTTCACCGCGATCATCGCCGCGGTGGTGTTCGCGGCCCCGGTCGCGATCAAGATCATCGCGGACGGTGTACGGGCCGTGCCGCCCGCGGCGGTCGAGGCGTCGGCGGCGCTGGGGTCGAGCTCGTGGCAGACGATCGTGAAGGTGCAGCTGCCGATGGCGCGCGGGGCGGTGACGCTCGCCGCCAACCAGGGGCTGATCCACGTGCTCTCGATGGTCGTCGTCGGTGGCCTCGTCGGGGCCGGCGCGCTCGGCTACGACGTGGTGGCCGGGTTCTCGCAGGGGCAGTTGTACGGCAAGGGACTCGCGGCGGGCGTCGCGATCGTCGTGCTCGGCGTCATGCTCGACCGCCTCACCCAGGCGGCCGCCAAGCGGTGGACCAACCAGGAGGTTCGGTAGTGGCAAGGCACAGCCTGCTCGGAGTTGTGCTCGTCGGGGCGCTCGCGCTCGCCGGGTGCGGTGGCGCGAAGGTCGGGGACACCACGCCGGGTGCGGCCGGCGACTGCGGGACGTTCAACATCGCGATCAACCCGTGGGTGGGCTACGAGGCCAACGCCGCGGTGCTCGCCCACGTGGCCGAGAAGGAGCTCAAGTGCAAGGTCACCAAGAAGGAGCTCAAGGAAGAGGTGGCCTGGCAGGGCTTCGGCACCGGTGAGGTCGACGCCGTCGTCGAGAACTGGGGCCACGACGACCTGCGCAAGAAGTACGTCGACGACCAGAAGACCGCCGTCAGCGCGGGGTCCACGGGCGTGAAGGGGCAGATCGGCTGGTACGTGCCGCCGTGGCTCGCACAGGAGCACCCGGACATCCTCGACTGGAACAACCTCAACAAGTACGCGGACCGGTTCAAGACCTCGGAGTCCGGCGACAAGGGCCAGTTGCTCGACGGCGACCCGTCGTTCGTGACCAACGACGAGGCGCTGGTGAAGAACCTCGGCCTGAACTACAAGGTCGTCTACGGCGGCAGCGAGACCGCGTTGATCCAGGCCTTCCGCCAGGCGGAGAAGGACAGGAAGTGGGTCATCGGCTACTTCTACTCGCCGCAGTGGCTGCTCAACGAGGTCAAGCTCGAGAAGGTGAAGCTGCCCCCGTACACCGCGGGCTGTGACGCCGACGCGGAGAAGGTCGCCTGCGACTACCCGGACTACGACCTCGACAAGATCGTGTCGAAGAAGTTCGCCGACGCGGGCGGGCCCGCGTTCCAGCTCGTCAAGAACTTCACGTGGACCAACGAGGACCAGAACACGGTCGCGAAGTACATCGCCGAGGACAAGATGAAGCCGGAGGACGCGGCGAAGAAGTGGGCCGACGCCAACGCCGGCAAGGTGAAGGCCTGGCTGCCCGGCAAGGCCTGAGAC
>NZ_JBHXCW010000080.1:0-31731 GCF_042725365.1 Lentzea sp. NPDC060358
GGCCAGTCCGGCGCCGGGCGGGTCGCCGTCGCTCTCCTCGTCGCAGCGGCTGCTCGGGCGGGACTGGCGCCTCGCCGCGGTGTTCATCGGGCCGACCCTGGTGCTGGTCGCGGCCCTGATCCTGTTCCCGATCGCCGACTCGGTCCTCACCAGCACCACCGAGCGCCACGGCGCGGAGACGGTCTTCGTCGGGCTCGACAACTACGCCGCCCTCATCGGCGACACGGTGTTCCACAAGGGCGTGCTCAACTCGTTCGTCTTCACCGCGTACGCCGAGATCTTCAAGGTCACCCTCGGCCTCATCGCGGCGATGATGCTGCACCACATGCGCCGCGGCCGCGCGTTCTTCGCCGGCATCATCCTGCTGCCGTGGGTGGTGCCGACGGTCGTCACGGCCTTCACCTGGCGGTCGCTGTTCGACCCGATCTTCGGCAGCGTCAACGTCCTGCTCACCGACTCGGGCATCGGGCCCGCGCTCGCGGCGATCGGGCTCGTCGACCGGTGGCCGGCGGAATGGCTGTCCGATCCGAACCTCGCGATGCCGGCCGTCATCCTCGTCAACGTGTGGAAGGGCATCCCGTTCTTCACGGTGACGTTCCTGGCCGGGCTCAAGGCCATCGACGCCGGCCTGTACGAAGCGGCCATCGTGGACGGTGCGTCGCCGTGGCAGCGGTTCGTGCACATCACCTTGCCGGGCCTGCGGAACATCATGATCGTGACGGTGCTGCTGTCGTCGATCTGGACGTTCAACAACTTCGACCTGATCTGGCTGATGACCCAGGGCGGGCCGGGCGACGCCACCGCGCCGTACGTGATGGTGGCCTACTCGAAGGCCATCCAGCAGCTGCAGCTCGGCGCGGGCGCCGCGGTGACCCTGGTGATGCTGCCGGTCGTCGCCGTGCTCGTCGTGATCCTCGTGCGGATGATGCGCCGCAGCGACCTGCCGAGCGCGGGAGACCTGGGCCGCAGGCGGTTGTCCCCGGCGCAGCGCGCGGCGCTGCCGTGGGTGATCGTGGTCGTCTCGGCGCTCCTGCTGGTCTGGGCGTCACCGCACATCGTGTGGAAGGCCGCGCTGGTGCTGGGCGTGTTCGTGGTGCTCGCGGCGGCCGTCGGACGGGTCGTGTCGGTGCTCGCCGCGCGCGGCAACCGGCTGGCGGCCCGGCTGGTCGGCGGCACCGGCTCGGGCGTCGCACTGCTGGGGCTGCTGGGTTTCGTGCTCGCGCCGCTGTACTGGATGACGGTCACGGCCTTCAAGTCCGACGACCAGATCGTCGCGCGCACGGACGACCTCTGGCCGACGCCGTGGACGACCCAGCAGTTCACCAACCTGTTCACCGACCGGGCGTTCGGCACCTGGTACGTCAACACGATCCTGGTGTCGGTGGCGTCCACGGTGATCGCCCTGGTCTGCGCGGCGCTGGCGGGCTACGCGCTGGCACGGCTCAAGTTCCGGGGCTCGGAGAGCTTCACGGTGACGATCCTGCTCACCTACGTGATGCCGGGTGCGCTGCTGTTCATCCCGCTGTACCAGATGATGAGCGGCATCGGGCTCAACGACTCGCTGTGGTCGCTGGTGCTCGCCTACCCGACGTTCACGCTGCCGTTCGCGACGTGGCTGCTCGTCGGGTACTTCAAGTCGATCCCCGCCGACCTCGAGGAGGCCGCGCTGGTCGACGGCTGCACGCGGTTCGGCGCGTTCCTGCGGATCGTGCTGCCGCTCGCGAAACCGGGGCTGCTCGCGGTCGCGCTGTTCACGCTCACCAACGCGTGGAACGAGTTCCTGTTCGCGTTCGTGTTCATCACCAAGGACGACTACAAGACGCTGCCCGTCGGCATGCAGTCGATGATCTTCGGTGACGTGGTGCCGCAGGGCCAGCTGGCGGCGGCGTCGTTGCTGATCAGCATCCCGGTCGTGGTGATGTACGGGTTCGGGCAGCGGTTCCTGACCGAGGGCCTCACGGCGGGGGCGGTGAAGGGATGAGCGGGACCCCGGCGATCACGGAGGAGCACGTCGCGACGGCGTCGAGGCCCAGCGACCTGCGCATCACGGACCTGCGGGTGGCCAACGTCGCCGGGGTGCCGTTCCGCTCGTCGATCATCCGGATCGACACGAACCAGGGCCTGGTGGGCTACGGGGAGGTGCGCGACCAGGCGAGCGCCACCTACGCGCTCGTGCTGAAGAGCCGGCTGGTCGGCGAGAACCCGTGCAACCTCGACAAGGTGTTCCGCAAGATCAAGCAGTTCGGGCACCACGGCCGGCAGGGCGGCGGGGTCTCCGGCGTCGAGATGGCGCTGGTGGACCTCGCCGGCAAGGCCTACGGCGTACCCGCGTACGCGTTGATCGGCGGCCGGTTCCGCGACGAGGTCCGGTGCTACGCCGACACCCCGACGCTGCCGGACCCGCACGCGATGGGCGCGCGGCTGCTGGAGCGCAGGGAACGCGGGTTCACGATGCTCAAGATGGACGTGGGCATCGACCTGCTGTGGGACGTGCCGGGCGCGCTGATCGCCCCGGCGGGCGCCCGCGCGGACCGGACGACGATGCACCCGTTCACCGGCATCCAGGTGACGGCCAAGGGCGTCGAGCACCTGGCGTCCTACGTGGACACCGTGCGTTCGGTGGTCGGCTACGACGTGGCGCTGGCCGCTGACCACTTCGGGCACATCGCGCTCGACTCGTGCATCCGCATCGGCCGGGCGCTGGAGCCGTTCACGCTGGCGTGGATCGAGGACCTGATCCCGTGGCAGCTGACCGACCAGTGGCGCCAGCTCACCACGTCCGTCGCCGTGCCGACCTGCACCGGTGAGGACATCTACCTGCTGGACGGCTTCCGGCCGCTGCTCGACGCGGGCGCCATCCGCGTCGTGCACCCGGACCCGGCGACGGCGGGCGGGATCGCGGAGACCAAGAGGCTCGGCGACTACGCGCAGGAACGCGGCATCCCCATGGCGCTGCACCTCGCGGCGTCGCCGATCGCGACGATGGCGTGCGTGCACCTGGCCGCCGCGACCGAGAACTTCCTGGCGCTGGAGCACCACGCGGCCGAGGTGGAGTTCTGGAGCGACCTCGTCACCGGCCTGCCCCGCCCGCTCATCCAGGACGGTCACATCACCGTGCCGGACACGCCGGGGCTGGGGTTCGGCGACCTCGACGAGGAGCTGCTGCAACGGCACCTCGACCCGCGCGACCCGGTGTTCTTCGCCGAGACCTCGCACTGGGACCGGGAGAAGAGCCACGACCGGTTGTGGAGCTGAGGCCACCGACCGGCCACAGAGGACGGACGCGGCCCGCCCCGCGGGGCGGGCCGCACCTCGGTCAGCTCCCGGCCTGCTCGGCCCGCCACCGCTCGTACTCGGGACGGGCCTCCTCCGACAGCGGGTAGTACCGCTGCAGGTCGCCTCCCTCGGACAGCTTGATGCGGGAGAACTCCTCCCACTCCGCGTGTTCCTGCGCCACGGCGAGCACGGCGGGCGCCAGCTTGACCGGCACCACGACCGCGCCGTCGTCATCCGCGACGACGATGTCGCCGGGCTCCACGAGCGTGCCACCGCACGCCACCGGCACGTTGACGGCGGTCGGCACGATGTTCGTCTGGGCGTGGTAGTTCGGTGTGGCACCGCGGATCCACATGCCCAGGCCCAGTTTCTTGGCCTCGCCGATGTCGCGCAGGCAGCCGTCGATCACCACGCCGGCACCGCCGCGGCCCTTGAAGTACGTCAGCATCATCTCGCCGAACACGCCGCTGCTCATGTCGCCGCGCGCGTCGACGACGATCATGTCGCCCTGCCGGGCGTGGTACATGACGTGCCGGTGCAGCTGTTTCTCCGGTTCCTCGTACTCGTCGACGGGGTAGAGGTCCTCGCGCTTCGGCATGAACTGCAGCGTCAGTGCCGGACCGGCCACGCGCACTCCCGGTGTGACGGTGACCGGGCCGCGGATGAACGCGCTGCGGATGCCCATGCGGCTGAGCTCGGCACTGGCCGTGGCGCTGCCGATGGCCGCGAGGGCCGCGCTCAGTTCTGCGGGCGGGCGAACGATGTCGTGCGTTTCGACCACGTCGTGGCTCCCTCGGATCCGTGCTGCCGCAACTGCCGGAGGTCTCGCATCCGAGCCTAGTCCCGCGCGACCCCCGCGGTACCCGCAGTTGGTCGCAAGGTCAGCAGCGGGCGAAGTGGTCGTCGGCGGACCACCCGGTGCCGGCCCACTTCTCCGGTTCGGCGGGGGAGAAGCCGGGGTGCAGGGTGCGCAGTTCTCCCAGCAGCCACCGGGTGAACCGGGCCGCCCCCTGTGGACACGCGTGGATGCCGTCGGCGCTGCGGTCCGGCTTGCCGTTCCTCTCCCGCTCGTACGACTTCCCCCACACGGCGACGGAGTCGAGCAGGACGGCCTGCCCGGACGACGAGTCCACGACGGACCGGGCGACGGCGGGCGCGCGGCCGAGCTCGGCCAGGTGCGGCCGGTAGAAGTCGTCCGGCCGCAGGGGAGGAGCGGTGACGAGCACCGGCTTCGCGCCGCTCGACGTCACGGCCCGCAGCAGCTTCGGCCGAGGCCGGTGACGTCGACCACGGGCGCGGGCGGCGCGGGCAGCAGCACCCACAGCAGCGCGAGCCCGGCCGTGACGGCGGCGACCACGACGACCCCGGTGCGCCCCGCGCCAGCGCGGTTTCCGGAGCGTGCGCGATCAGTCCTGTGAGGACGGCCGCGCATGCCGAGTGGGCGAACAGGCCACCGGTGAACAACCACGCCGACTCCGCGCCGTCCGCGAGCAGCCACAGGGCGGCCAGGCAGGCCGCCACGGCTGGCCCGGCGCTCGTTCCGGGCCAGCACCACGACCATCGGCCACACCAGGTTCGCCTGCACCCACGGACCGTCGGAGAGCGTCGTGCGCACCAGCGGGTCCGGTGCGACGGCCAGGACCACGAGGGTCACCACCACCAGCACGACGACGAGCGCCGGCACGTGGGTCCGGTGCGGTGAACCGGCGGTCCGGAGTTCGGTCGTGGCGGCCACGGTGCCGAGCGCGGGTCAGCGCCGAGTCCTCGTGCCGTCGCAGTCCTGTCGCGGTCCGCTCACGGCCGCACGCCCGGCCCGAACCCGGTCCAGCGCAGGTCCGGCGGCAGGTGGCCCATGTCGTTGTGGAGCACCAGTGCGGGCGGCGTGCCGTCGCGGTGCTGGAGCACGGTGAGAGCGGTGTTGCCGCAGCTCATCGCGAGCCACCGGTCCGGCGGCGCCCCGAGCGCGTGCCGCACCAGCCAGGCCACCTGGTAGGCGTGCGTCACCAGCACCTCGTGCGTCTCGGTGACGGCCGGCCGCGCGAACCGGGCGGTCAGCGCGTCCGCGAGTCGTGCTCCGGCGGCGGCCTCCGCGGCGTCGTGGCCGTCGAAGAAACCGGCCCACGCCGGCGGCACTTCGGCCGGCACGTGCGGCACGTGGTCCACCAGTTCGGCCGCCTCGGCGACGGGCACCCCCGGCAGGTGCTCGCCAAGGACCTGGGCCGTGCTCGCCGCCCGCGGCAGCGGGGAGTGCCAGACTGCGTCCACCGGCAGGCGGGCGAGCCGGTCGCCGAGCAGGTGGGACTGCCGCCGGCCGACGTCGGTCAGCTCCCCGAACGGGCTCGCCGCGCCGTGCCGCACCACGTACAGGTGCCGAGCCGCCATCGACCACTTCCATGATGTCGTCATCCGGATGACAACGCCATCGTAGGGTCACCAGGGCACGGGTGTCCCGTCCCAGGAGAAGAAGGCCCCGGTGGGGCCGTCGTCCGGGAGCAGGGCCAGCCGCACGGCGCCCTCGGCCGCCTCGGCCGGGTCGCCGCCGGCCGCGGCGCGGGCGTTGAGGTCGGTGGCGCGCAGGCCGGGGGCGAGCGCGTTGACCTTGAAGCCCTCCAGCGCCTGGGCGTAGAAGACCGTGAGGGCGTTCAGCGCGGCCTTGGAGGACCGGTAGGCGGCGGCGCCCCCGATGCCGTGGGCGAACTGCGGGTTGGGGTTCGTGCTCCAGGTCAGCGACCCGGTGCCGCTGGAGACGTTCACGATGCGCGGGTGGGCGGAGCGGCGCAGGGCGGGCAGGAACGCGTTGGTCACCGCCACCACGCCGAAGACGTTGGTCTCGAACGTGCGGCGCAGCTCGTCGAGGTCCGTGTCGGTGGGCAGGGCGAGCGAGGTCGAGATGCCGGCGTTGTTCACGAGCACGTCCAGGGTGCCGACCCGCGCGGCGGCCGCGGCGATGCCGGCGGGGTCGGTCACGTCGAGGACCAGCGGGAGACCACCGACCTCCTCGGCGGCGAGCCGTCCGAGCTCCGGGTCGCGCGCTCCCACGTGGACGGTGAAGCCCTCGGCGGCGAGCAGGCGGGCGATGTGCTTGCCGATTCCCTTGTTGGCGCCGGTGACCAGTGCGGTGCGAGTCATGTCGATCATCGTGCGCCGCCGCCGTGAACGCTGCCAGGGATAACCTGTACCAGGCAGAGGAGGTGGCATGGCGCGGCAGGAACTGGCCCGCTTCCTGCGGGACCGCAGGGCGGCCCTGCGCCCGCACGAGCTCGGGCTCGCCGAGACGGGTGCGGACCGCCGCACCCCGGGACTGCGGCGCGAGGAGGTGGCGGACCTCGCGCACATGTCGGTCGACTACTACACGCGCCTGGAACAGGCCCGCGGCCCGCGCCCGTCCGACCGCATCCTGGAGGGACTGGCCGGAGCCCTGCTGCTCACGCCCGCCGAACGGAGCCACCTGTTCCGCCTGGCCGGCACGGTGACGCCACCCGGCGTGACGGCGGTGCGCGGGGTCCGCCCGCACGTGGCGCGGATGCTGGAGCGGCTGCCGGAGACCGGTGCCATCGTCACGGACGCGGCGTACGGCGTCGTCGCCTGGAACCCGCTGGCCGCGGCGTTGCTCGGCCTCCGGGACGGCACGGCGAACCTGGCCCGGCGCCGCTTCCTGGGCACGACGTACGAGAGTTCCGGTGCCGAGGAGTTCGGCCACGTCGTGGTCGCCCGCCTGCGCCGCGCGGCCGACCGCTACCCGCACGACCCGCAGCTCGCGGCCCTGCTCGCCGACCTGCACGCGGGCAGCGAGGAGTTCCGGCAGATCTGGCGGACGCGCCCGGTGCACGCCCCCGGCCACCGCACCAAGACCATCGAGCACCCGGACGCCGGCACGGTGCGGGTGAACTGCGACGTGCTCCTGGTGCCCGAGGACGACCAGGAGGTCGTGCTCATCACGGCCGACGCGGGATCGCCCTCGGCGCGGGCGCTGAGCCGGCTGGCGGCCGGGCGGTGACCACGGCGTGATCACCGCCCGGCGTCGGGGCGCCTAGGAAACGCCGCAGCTCGGCGCGGACCAGAAGCGGCTCGACTTGTGCGCGACGTGCACGTGGTCGTTGTGACCGGTGTAGCCCGGGCCGAGGATCTCGTTGAACCCGTGGTTGCGCGCCTGCTTCGCCAGCGCGCAGAAGCCCTGCGCCCCGGCACCGAGGTCGACGGCGTCGCCGTAGAGGTGGCGGCTGCCGGACGCGCCGCCGACGGCGTTGTTGCACGAGACGCTGCGGAAGCCGCCGTTGACGTCGATCGGCCGGTCGCCCATCGCGTGCCGCATCGCCTGCAGCTTCCACATGGACACCAACGCGTTGGCGCGCGCGGTCGCCGCCGAGACGTTGCCGCCGGACCAGTCGGAGTTGCAGTTGTTCAGCTCGTCGTAGGTGAAGTTCACCGGCGTGCAGTCGTCGTCCTGCAACGCGTAGAGCTTCGTGAAGGTGGCCGATCCCGCGATGCCGTCCGCACCGAGGCCGTAGGCCTGCTGGAACCGGGTGACCGCGGCCTTGGTCGCAGGCCCGAACTGCCCGTCGATGCCGAGCACCGCGCCGTAGCCGGGGTAGCCCGCCACGCGGATCTGCAGTTGGCGCACGTCCTCGCCGGACGTCCCCTCGGAGAGGGTGCGCCCCCAGGTGTAGCAGGCGTCCGCGGCCGACACCGGGTCCGCCTGCGCGGCGGCGGGGGTGACGACGAACCCGGTGACCAGGGCCAGCGCCGGTAACAGGAAACGGAGTTTCACGACAGGTGCACCTTTCGATCGCAGGGAACGTGCAGCCTGTCGAGTGCGCGCCGCGTCTGTCAATGAGCAACCAAATGAACCCCTAGTCAGGCGGAGGGAAACCACCCGGACAGCCCTGCCCGTGCGACCAGGTCGTCCCGCCGTTCGGCGGACCGGGGTGGAGCCTGCTCCACCCCGGCTCGGGCAGTGGAGGGGCTCTCCGCGAAGGCGCTCGATCACTAACTTCGTTTCCATGACGAACAACGAGATCACCTCGAACTCCAGCACCCGCCCGCTCCTGTGGACCGGCCTCGCGCTGAGCGCGGTCGCCAACGCCGCGATCCAGACCACGGGCATCAGCACGGTCCTCGGCATCGTCTTCGGCGTGCTGACCCTGGTCTTCATCGCCGGTCTGGTGGTGCACTACCGCACGCGGTGAGCCCGGCGGAAAATGGACCCGCGGGTGCAGTCCGCGGGGTGACCACCAGGAAGGGTGCCGCCACCCGGCTGCGCATCGTCGAGGCCGCCGTCGCGGAGATCCGTCCGAAAAGGACGGTTCCTGAGCGGGCGCCTTCCCCTCGATGGACGCGCCCTGCCCGACGATCACACGCCGTGGGGGCCGCACCGCGCCGCATTCGTGCGTTGCGACGACAACCTCGTTGCCGCGGCGGGGATCCCGGTCTCCGGTGTGCCGACGAGCGTCCTGCACCAGCCGGGGGTGCGGGCCGGGTTCGAGGTCCCGGCCGGCACCCGCCTCGCGGCCCGGTGCGGATCAGCCGGGGATGTCGCGCGGGTCGCTGCTGCGCGGGTGGGTGTTCTTCTCGCCGATCGTGCCGTCCTGGTTGCGGATGATGTGCTCGACTCCGCGCTCCCTGGCCATCTCCCGGCCCTTCGCGACGGCCTCGTCCTTGGTGTCGTGCGTGCTGGACGCTTGAGAGTTGCCTTCCACCTTGGTCTTCCAGGTGCCGTTCTCGTGGTAGGTCTCGACATCGCCCTGCATCGAACGCCTCCTCGCTGTCGTGGTCGCGAGGAGGGTGCCCCGGCACGGGGCCGCCGACACCTCGGCCGGCGGCGCGGCGGAAGTCCTGAATGGACAGTCAGGAGGTGGTCGGGCCGTGCCAGTCGAGGCACAGGACCATCGCGTCGTCGTCCACGGTCCCGGTCGTGCGGTGCCCGGCGAGCTGCTGGAGCACCTCCCTCGGCACCTGGGCGGCGGGCAGCAGCCGGGTCAGGTTGATCGCGCGCGCCAGCGACCGGGTGCCGTAGAGCTCGCCGTTGGGCGCCGCGACGTCGTAGACGCCGTCGCTGACGAAGACCAGCCGGTCGCCGGGCTGGACCTGGAACTCCTGCGCGGCGTACGGGGTGTCCTCGAACATGCCGAGGGGGAGCTGGGCGTCGAACCCGATCTGCTCGACGGTGCCGCCGCGCAGGCGCCACAGGCGGGGCGACCCGGCGTCGATCACCTCGACCCTGCCGGTCTTGAGCTCGAACCGCAGGATCAGCACCGAGACGTGCAACCGGCCACCGTACTGGCCGTAGACCGCCTGGTCGGCCAGCGCGACCTGGTCGGCGAGCGGCACCCCGGCGCGGCGGGCGTTGCGCAGCGCGTTGATCGCGAGGCTCGTCAGCAGCGCGGCGTCGAGGCCCTCGCCCATGCCGTTGGTGAGGGTCAGCGTCAGGTGCTCGGCGGAGGCGGACCAGTCGAAGTTGTCGCCGTAGATGGCGTAGGCGGGCTCGAGCTGGGCGCCCAGGTCGTACTCGGTGCCCTTGCACGACCGGCCGGGCAGCAGCTGCCACTGCATCTCCGCCGCGAGGGTCAGCCGGGTGGCGCGGCGCGCCTGCAGGTACAGGTCCGTGTCGCGTTCGGCGACCACGATCTCGTGGGCCAGCGCCCGCGCGATGGTGACGAGTTCGGTCACCTCGTCGGGGCCGGGCACGTCCGGCAGCTCGACGGTCAGCACGCCGAGCCGGTCGCCGCGCACCGTGACCGGCAGGTGGACGGTGGCGGAGGGGCCGGGGTGGCGTTCGGTGACCGGCTGCTGGGAGCCGAAGGCCTGGCCCGGCGTGCTGCCGTTCACCCAGATCGGCCGGCTCGTGCGGGGCAGCTCCGCGACCGGTTGCAGCATGGTGAGCCCGTAGTCGGCCATGAGCAGGTCCACCGCGTCCGCCCGGAACAGCTGCCGCAGCTGCGCGCGGGTGACGTTCAGCAGGTCGTGCGGCTGCGCGGCGCGGAGGGCCTGTTCGACGGCCAGGTATCTGTTCTCGGCGGGCGCGGGCACGGGGTTCCTGCTTTCTGGGGACGGCTGCCGGTCGTGCGTCGCCGGCGGCAGGACATGACAGGGACGAGGTGATGATGCGACAGTGGGCGGGTGAACCGGATACGGCCCCACGCCGGTGTCGACGACGTGCTCCAGGTTCTCACCCAGGTGGTTGAACAGATCGAGGTGATGTGGGAGCGGAGCAAGGACGCCTCGCCCGCCCCGATCTCGGTGTCCCAGCTGCGCGTGATGTTCGTGCTGGAGAAGACGTCCGGCACGAACCTGCGCGCGCTCGGTGAGGCGCTGGACGCCGCCCCGTCCTCGGTCAGCAGGCTGTGCGACCGGCTGCAGGCCGTCGGCTTCCTGGAACGCGGCCTGAGCGCCACGAGCCGGCGCGAGGTCGAGCTGTCGCTGAGCGAGCGCGGCCGCGCCTACCTGATCGACCTGCGCGAACGGCGCCGCGAGCACCTGCGCGACGTCGTGGACGCGCTGCCGCCCGCCGCGCGGTCCACGCTGGTGAGCGGGCTGCGGCGGTTCCGCGACACGGCCGTGGAGGTCCACCCGCCGGCCGCCGGCGGGGACGAGGCCGGCACCCGGTCCGCGTGACAGTGCGCACGCCCCCTCGCGACTCGCCGGGACTCCCGTGCCGCAACACCGGTCACGGCGAGTCGCCTCTGCTAACGTTTGCCGGGCGACAATAGTTCAGAGCGGAAGCAGTCGGCGGTGGGGGCTTGGGTGGCGACAGATGAGGCTGCGGTGCGCGCCTTTTCCCGACCGCGTCGGAGCCGCTCCCGTGCGACCCGCTGAGCCGTTCGCCCGGCCCGTGCCGGCGGCGGCCGACCTGGTCCGCGAAGTCCGTTCGGAGGCGGACGTGCTCGCCGCGCGGCACCTCGTGCGCGCCGCGGCCATCGCCGCCGGGTTCGACCTCGTCGGGCAGACCAAGATCGTCACCGCCGCGAACGAGATGGCCCGCAACGCCTACGTCCACGGTGGCGGCGGCACCATGGTCGTCCGCGAGCTCGTCGGGACGTGCGGCCGCAGGGGACTGCGGCTGGAGGTCACCGACCGCGGCCCCGGCATCCTCGACGTCGAGGCGGCGCTCGCCGACGGCTTCAGCACCGGAGCCGGACTCGGTCACGGCCTCGGGGGGACGCGCGGGCTCGTCCACGAGTTCGGCATCGACACCGCCGCCGGCGCGGGCACCACGGTCACGGTCGTGAGGTGGCGGGCGTGAGCGCCGAGCCGCCCGCGACGACCGGGGACGTGACCGCGCTGCGGGCGCGCCTGCGGTCGATCTGCGACGAGCACGGCGTGGACGTCGAGCTGCGCGCGCGGCTGGTGCTGAGCGCGACCGCCCTGGCCCGCGACCACCTGACCGCCGAGCCCGCCACCGCCCGCGCGCACGTCCGGGACGAGCCGATCGGCACGAGCACGCTGGTCGTCACCGTGCCGCTGCGCGCGCCCCTGGACCGCACCCGCACGCTCACCCTCCCGCTGCTGCCGGAGTACGGGGACGAGCCCGCCGCCGTGTGGCACCTGCCCGCCCGCTCCGGCGTGCCCGCGAGCACTGGGGCCGATCCGGTGCAGGACGACCTGCGCGCCACCGAGGCCGAGCTGCGCGCCGGCCTCGCGCGCGTCGACGCGCTGGAGCGCGAGCACCGCCAGCTCAAGCACGAGCTGTCCGAGACCAACAGCGGCGTCCTCGCCATGTACGTGGAGCTGGAGCAGCGCGACGAGCAGCTCCGCCGCGCCCACGCCGTGATCTTCCAGGAGCTCGAGGACGCCCTGCGCCCGCCGCCCCCCACCGTCGCGGGCGTCGAGCTCGGCGTGCACTACCAGCCCGCCGACCCCGACGCGCCGACCGGCGGCGACCTCTACGACTGGTTCGTCCTGCCGGACGGCGTCCTGCAGATCACGATCGTCGACGCCGTCGGCCACGGCGTGACGTGCACGCGCAACGCCCTCAACGTCACCCACACCATCCGCACGCTGACCCGCGAGGGCCACCCGTTCGAGCACCTGGTGCGCCGCGCCGCCGAGATCGACGAGGGCCTCATGGCCACCGTCCTGCTCGCCCGGCTCGACCCGCGCACCGGCGAGCTGCGCCTGGCGGGCGGCGGCCACCCGCCCGCGCTGCTGGTCCCCGCGCACGGCGAGCCGTCCTACCTGCACGCCCCCGGCCGCGGCGTCGGGTTCCCCGACCCCGGCAGCGCACACATCCCGAGCACGGTGCTGTCGCCGGGCGACGAGGTCCTGCTCTACACCGACGGGCTCGTCGAGAGCCGCGGCGACGTCGACGAGGGCGAGGAACGCCTGGTCCGCACCGCGCGCACCCACGCCGCCAGCCCGCTCGACCTCGCGTTGTCCGCCATCGTGCGGGACATGCACGACATCGTCGTCTACACCGACGACACGGTGCTGCTGGGCGTCCGCTTCACGGGCGCCTGAGCTCGGCCCGGACCCGGGCGGTGACCGAGGTGTGCCGGGGCCGCCGCCCCCGCGCCCGCGCCCGGCTGGGCCCGCCACCCCCGTGCCCGCGCCCGGCCGGCCCGCACCCGGCTGTCGGCCCCAGCGTGCACCGGGCGAAGCCCTCGCCCCACACGGCGGCCTCGGCGAGCGGCCACGGCCGCACCGGTCCCGGGCCGAGCCGGTCGGCCACGGCGGCGCCCATTTCCGCGAACGACGCTTCCCCGTTCTCGGCGAAGCAGAAGCCGCCCGCGTCCGGTTCGGTGAGAGCGAGCGCGCAGAGCGCGGCCTGCGGCTCGTCGTGCGCGGGATGGGCCGCCTCCCGGTGTCGCCGCCCCGCGCGGACCGACCTGGCTACCGCGGGTGGACCTGCAGCGTCACGGTCCGGTTCAGCGCGGCCTCGCCCCCGGCGTGCGGCAGGTCCGACTGCTCCGCCGACCGCAGCACGAACGCGGCCGGCGGCTGCTCGCCCACCGCGGCCAGTACTTCGACGGCGGCGGCCGCCCTCGCGATCGCCGTCGTCGAACCGCCGGTCGACGGGGTGCCCGGCACCGCCACCCCGTGGCCGACGACCGTCACGCGGACCGCCCTGCCCCGCAACAGCCGCCCCCACCGTTCGAGCTGCTCCCGGCCACTCCGGCTCAGCGACGTGCCGTCCGGCGGGAACATCCCCTGCAGGAACACCACGTGCACCCCGGCACCCGCAGCCGACACGCGCACGTCCGGACTCGCCAGTGGCGCGAGCAACGCCGGGACGACCGGGGGCGGCGGCGGGGTGGACGTCACCACCGGCGCGGGCGGCGAGGCGGCGGGCGATGGCTCGTCGTGGGGCAGCACGAGCACCGCGCCCAACGCGATCGCGACGACCGCCAGGGAACCGCCGAGGAGCTCCACCGGCACCGGACGGGCGCGGCGCCGGCCGGCGGCGATGCCGGCGATCAACCGGGTGCCCGCCAGCGCCGAGGCGTGTGCCGGGTCCTGGGAGAGGACCTCGTCCCACGCCGCCCCGGCGGCGGCCAGGTCGCCGCGCTGGGCGTGCACCCGCGCCAGGAGGTCCAATGTGGACGGATCGCGGCCGAGGCCCTCGAGGATGCGCCGGGCCGCTTCGTGCTGGCCCGCCCTGGCCAGGTCGGCGGCGCGGGCGCGGTCGAGGTCGCGAGCGTGCGCCAGGACGTTCACCGCTGCCTGCCGTGCAGGCTGCGCACGCCGCCGGGGAGGCGGTGCTGCTCTCCCGCGGGCCACAGGGCCCGCAGCTCCTGGTTGATCGCCGGCAGGGTGCGCCAGTTGCCCTCGGCCAGCGCCTGGTTGCCCTCGGCGATCAGGGCTCGGGCGCGGACGGGCTGCTGCAGCCTCGTCAGGTGGGAGCGGAAGTGGTGGAAGATCGCGATGTCGTAGGTCTCGTCGCGCTTCATCACCGTGGTGGCGAGGTGGACGGCCCTGGTCAGCAGCTGCTCGACGGCGTCGCGTTCGGGGGTGTCGCGCAGGCCGGCGGCGCGGCGCTCGATGTCGGCCAGTTCGAGGTGGTCGTCGGCGGCACCCTTCTGGTCGAGCAGCTCGCGGCAGTGCGCGATCTGCTCGTCGAGCTCGCCCAACAGGCCGTGCAGGTCGCGTTCCCGCTCCACCTCGTCGAGCACGGTGTGGGCCTCGCGCAGCCGCTCGTCGGCCGCCGCCGCGCTGCCGAGGTCGGTGGCCGCGGCCCGGACGCCTTCGCGGGCGAGGGGGAGTGTCCCGCCGTCCTCGAGCTGGTCCAGCCTGCCGCGGGCGCGGGCCGGCACCGCGGGGTCCTCGCGCAACGCCGCCAGCCTGCCGTGCACCTCGCGCAGCTGGGTCTCGAGCGCCTCCCTGCCGGGAGCGCGGACGTCGTCGAGGTCGATCTCGGCCTCGAACTGCTCGTCCACGAGCGGCACGTCCGCGACGACGTGGACCAGCCGCGACTCGTCCACCTCGACCGTGACCACCACCTCGCTGCCGCTCGGCAGGTCGAGGCGCACGTCCTTCGGCCGGATCTCGATCAGGCCGATCCGCAGGTTCCGGTCGGCGCGCGCTCGTTCGCCCTCGACGAACGGGATGCGGATGACCGCGTCGGAGTCCGTGCGGTGCAAGGCGATCGTGGTGTAGAAGGTGCCCGACATGGCGGCGGGCAGGCGGGCACCCTTGTGCAGCACCGGGGTGAACGTGCCGTCCGCCTCGGCCAGTCCGAGCGAGTTGGTGAGCGTCTGGCCGCCGAGCTCGTTCACCACGTGCGTGATCGTCACGGTGGCCGGCTCCACCTCGTGGCGCACACCGCCGGAGTCGGCGAGCAGCACGGCGAACGTCGACGTCGCCCGCTCGTCCAGCCGCACCTCGGTGACGAACACGCCCTGCGCGTCCAGGCTGACCTGCGGGGTGCGGAACGGCGGGGTGCCGCGCTCGTTGGCCAGCACGACGTGGAAGCGCGACCAGTCCTGCCGGGTGGTGCTCTCGATCCTGCCCTGCACCGGCACGACGTCGAGGCTGGTGGCGCGCGGGTAGCGCAGGTCGGCGCCGAACCTGCCCGCCACGGCCGGGGTCCGGGGCCGCTCCAGCGGCTGCGTGCTCGCGAACACCGCCGCGCCGCGGGCGACCACGGTGCTCGGGTCCTGGCTGTGGTCGAGCTCGACGCCGAGGCCCGCCGCCGGGTCCGCGAGGCGTTCGCGCAGGCCGGGCGCCAGGGTCGTGCCGCCGACGAGCAGGAGCCGGTCGAGGTCCGCGACGCCCAGCCCGGCCGAGGCGAGCGCGGTGCGGCACAGGGTGATCGCGCGCAGGTAGTAGGGCTCGGCGACGCGGTCCACGTCGTCGCGGCGCAGCGTGTGGTCGAAGGCCACACCGCGGTCGCCGACGACCAGTTCCACGTCCACGTCGACGGCGTCGTCGCGGGACAGCGCGATCTTCGCCCGTTCCGCCGCGTCCTTGAGCCGCGCGAAGTTGCCGCGCCACGCCGGGTCGTCGCGGCGCAGGTCGCGCAGTCCCAGCCCGGACTCGACCGCCGGGACGAGGAGTCGCTCGACGATCGCCCAGTCGATCAGCTTGCCGCCCAGGTGCGGGTCGCCCGCGTGGTCGAGCACCCGCAGTTCGCCGTCGTGCGTGCTCACGATCGCCGAGTCGAACGTGCCGCCGCCGAAGTCGAACACCATCCAGCAGGCGTCGGTGCTCTCGTTCTGGAACCCGAAGGCGAAGGCGGCGGCGGTCGGTTCCTGCACCAGGGGACAGGTGCCGAAGCCGGCGAGCGCGGCCGCCTCCGCGGTGGCGTTGTTCTCGTGCAGGCGGAACGCGGCGGGCACGGTGATCACCGCTGCCGGCGGCGCCTCGCCGAACGCGTGGGCGGCGTCGGCGCGCAGCGACTTGAGCACCTCGGCCGAGAGTTGCTGCGGGGTCAGGGAAACGCCCGCCTTCGGGAACGTCCTGACGGCGCCCGCGAGGCCCATCTCCTGCTTGAACTCGACGTGCACGTTGTCCGGGTCTGCCGGGACGCGGTCCCGCGCGCCGCGGCCGACCTGCGTGACGCCGTGTCGCGGCATCCCCACGGCGGACGGCGTGTAGTCCCAGCCCTCGTTGTTCTTGACCACCGCCACGGCGCCGTCGCGCACGACGGCCATCGCGCTGTTGGTGGTGCCGAGGTCGATGCCGAAGTCGATGGTGTCACGCATCGTTGTCCTCCAAGACGTCCTCGGGGTAGCCGACGATGACCTGCCCCATCTGGATGCGGTGGCCCGCCAGGTAGACCGACGGCCGGACGGTCTCGAGCACGACCTCGTGCCGCAGCGCCGGAACCGGTTGCATGGTCAGCACCTCGAGCGAGAGGCCGGGGTGGAACTTCGTGCCGTCGTGGTCCTGGACCAGCAGCCCCGCCTCGTCGAGCGCGCGCCGGGTCGCCTGCAGGTACCGGTCGACCCGCTTGGCCTCCCGCGAGTTCTCCTCCAGCAGCCGGGAGAGCCTGCGTTGCGCGCGCCAGAGGTTCGTCGCGGCGTCGGCGAGGTCCTTCTCGCCCAGCGCCGGGACGTCCGCGTGGCCGACCAGCGCGGCGAGCGACACCGGCGCCGGCCAGCGCGGCGCGGCGATCCGGAACTCGCGGTGATAGCGGCGTTGCCCCCTCATCGGTTGTCCTTCAGCTCGGCGACCAGTACGTAGACGAAGGGGGAGAAGAGCACGAAGGCCGCCGCGGACCACCAGAACGGGGCCAGCACGTCCGAGGAGAGCGTGCTCACGGCCCGCCAGCCCGCGACGAACGCGAGGGAGCCCACCAGGACCGCCACCTTCTCGCCCACCACCGACCGGTAGCCGTCGGAGGTGACGACGCCCATCGGCGCCCAGGAGAACAGGATCGTCGCGACGACCGCGAGCCACGTGGGCCCGCCGAGCAGACCGACGACGCAGGTCGTCATCGCGGCGACGTACAGGACGCACACCGCGATGTTCGACGGCCAGCGCGCCGGCGTCACCTGGACCGGTGCGACGACGACGGGCTCCAGGCGGAAGGGCCGCACGGCGGCCGCGTCGGCGAGGTTGGCCTGGATGGTCGTCCGGTCGCTCTGCTCGACCACGTACGACAGCGCCTGCTCGATCAGGCCGGTGGACCGGCGGAAGTCGGTGTCCCGCAACGCCATCCCGGTGTTGTTGAGCATCACCGCGACCCGGTTGCGCTGCTTGGCCGACCACCGGTACCGCTCGTGCGGGGCGAGCTCCTCGAGCAGGTCGGCGAGCGCGGGCAGCTCCGCCACCCGGCCCGCGGCCGCGGTGGTGGCGGTGACCGTGAGGAACCGGTGCACCTCCTCGACCAGCTCGTCGATCCGCCGGGACGCCGGTGCGGCGGCGGTGTACCGCGCGTCGTCGATCATCTTGGCGGGCACGTCCCAGGTGTCGAGCAGGCGGGCGAGCACGGGCCTGCTCGCGGCGAGCGAGACCTGCGGCGCGAGCAGCGCCTCCGGCAGGGCGGCCCGCAGGTCGTCCACCGTGGACTCGGTCGTCCTGCGGTCGGACAGCGCCGCCGCCCGGTGCCGCACGTGGGCCCAGAAACCGGGCAGGTCGAGGGCGTCCATCCACGCGTCCGCCGCATCGACCCACAGGTCCTCGTCGGCCTCGGCGTCGAGCGCCTTCGCGTGCGCCTCGACGGCCTCGTCGTGCGCCTGGTGGACCTCGGCCGCGCACCCGCAGGCGCCGGGGTCGCCCCACCACCAGAACAGTTCGTCGACCAGCCGGTGCTCGGGCCGTTCCAGCGCGTCGAACGCGGCGCGCACCTCCTGCGCGGAGGGCGGCCGCGGCAACGGCAGCCGGCGGTCGCCGGGCACCGCGGAGCCGCCCAGGTCGAGCACGCCGAGCACCCGGTGGCGCTGGGCGCGCACCTGGGCGGCCCTGGTCGTCGTGGCCAGCCCGACGACCCGGAACGGGTTGCGCCGGTAGAGGTCCGGCCCCGTCACGTCGCGGAGCCGGGCGGTGGCCCCGCGACTCCTGTCCTGGCTGATCGGCATGGGATCACGCTAGGGCGGCGGGCCCTCGCGGCGCGGTGCGCTGACCGCTTCCTGCCACGGCGGCCGCGGCGCGGTGCCCGGCGTCCGCGATCGCGGACGGCCGTCCCGTTCCCCGCCTCGCGCACCGCCCGCGCGTGGCCGCTTCCTGCCGTCCGGGCCCCGCCGCGGGACGGGTCCTCTCTAGGATGGGACCCGCGATGGGGACTGATCACGGGTTCGGGGAGCTGGTGCCGCGCGGCACCGGGCCGAGGGCGACGGTGCACGCGGGCCTGCGCACCGCCACGGGCGAGGCCGTCGCGCTCAAGGTGTTCCGCGCCAAGCTGCCGCGCCGCGCCCGCACCGAGGTCGAACGCGAGCTCGCCCGTCTCGCGCCGTTGCGCGCGAAGGCGGCCGTCCTGGTCGCGGACTCCGTGGAGGACCTGGGCGACCGCACCGCACTCGCGATGGAGCTGTGCACCGAGTCGCTCACGGACGTGGTGGAGCAGGAGGGCCCGCTGCCCGTGGCGGAGGCGGTCGCGCTTGGCCGCACGCTCGCCGAGGCGCTCGCCACGGCCCACGAGGCGGGCATCGTCCACGGCGGCGTCACTCCGGGCAACGTCCTGTTCCGGCCGTCCGGCGACCCCGTGCTCGCCGACTTCGGCGTCACGCTGCGCCGCGCCTTCCCGCACGAGGGCGGCGACGGCATCGACTTCCTCGCACCGGAGACCCTGGAGCACGGCACCGCGGACGAGCGGACCGACCTCTACGGCCTGGGCACCGTGCTGCACCTGGCGCTGTCGGGGCTGTCCCCGCACCCCGCGCGGCTCGGCGAGCACCCGGACGACCGCAAGCTCCGCGTGCTGGGCTCGGCCGTGGCCCGGCCCGACCGCCCCGACCTGCCCGACGAACTGGCGGAGGTCGTGCGCGCCCTGCTCGCCAAGGACCCGGCGGTCCGCCCCGGCAGCATGCGCGAGGTCGTCGCGTGGCTCGGCGGACTGTCCACACCGGACAGTCCAGCCGAGTCCGCCGCCCCGCCCCGTCCCGCGCCGTTGGGCACCCCGGTGCTCGTCTCCCCGCCCGGCGCGCCCGCGGGCAGGCACCCGGCGTGGCCGGTGCTCGGTGGCGCCGCCATGCTGTTCCTGGTCGTCGTCGTGGGCGTGGTCCTGATGCGCAGCGACCCGGCGGTGCGCGGCACGCCACCCGTGCCGGCGGCGTCGTCCCCGGCGCAGGCGGTCCTGCTCCGGCTGCTCGACCCGGTGGACGAGGTCGACCGGGTCGAGCTGCGCTGGGAGAGCGGGGAGGAGCTCGAGTTCGCGGTCGTCGTCGCGAAGGAGGGCGCGGAGCTCGAGATCAAGCCCGCGCAGCGGAACCGGTCGATCGAGTTCGAGATCGACCCGACCCGCAAGTACTGCTTCCTCGTGCAGGGCAGCAACGGTTTCCGCGTCTACCAGAGCCAGCCGAAGGGGATGCGCGGCGCCACCTGCAAGTTCTAGCGGCGCGTCACGCGAGGTGGTCCGCGCTCGGCACGCCACCAGGCCTGTTCAGCGAGTCTCGACCGTGGCTCCTCGACCGGACCCACGGGTCACACCACTAGCTGCGCGTCAGCGTGCGCGGGTCGACGGCGGCCCGCACCCGTGCCATCCAGCCCCGCGCGCGCAACCCCCGGCGCACCACCCGAACGGCGGCCCACGCGTCGTGGCGGACCTGGTCGTCCGGCGAGACCCCGGACCACAGCGCGAAGTCCACTGTGGACGCCAGCCTGCGCAGGCCGTCCGCCGAACCGGGCAGTCCCGCCGCCGCCGCGGCCGCGGCCATCTCCACCGGCGTCATGCCCGCCGTGAGCGGCACGCGGTGCTCGCGCACCCGGTCGCGCGCCTCCAGCCAGGCGCCCTGCACGGCCGCGCTGCCCGGCCGGCGCCGCCGCCCGTGGGCCCGCAGCCACTTCGCCGCGGGCACCCCGGTCAGCCAGAGCAGCACGAGCGCGGCGGCCGGCACGACCACGGCGGCCCAGGGGAACGGCCGGTCCTGCTCCTGCGGCGCGGTCTGCGACCCCGGCTCCACGGGCGGGTCCCGCGGGGTGTCCGGGAGCGCCTCGCGGGCGCTCTGCGTCGCCGCGGCCAGACCGCCGTCCCGGCCGGAACCGCGCGCCGCCGCGCCCGCCGGGTCGAGCGGCACCCAGCCGACGCCCGCGACCGCGACCTCCGGCCACACCCACGCGTTCTCGTTGCGGACGACGTACTCGCCGCCCGCCGCCCGGTCGGGCGTGCGGTACCCGACGACCAGCCTGGCCGGGATGCCGAGCATCCGCGCCAGCACCACGTACGCCGCGGCGAACTGCTCGCCGGTGCCCTCCCGGGTGTCGAGCAGGAACCGCCGCAGCTCGGGCCAGCTCTGCCCGCCGTAGCCGTCGGCCTGCCGGTAGTTGTCCCGCAGGAAGCGTTCGAGCTGCAACGCCGCCGTGAAGCTCGACCGGACGCCCTGGACGGCGTCGTTCGCGAGTTCGGCGACGCCGGGCGGTGGGGTGCCGACCCCGTCCCGGCCGCCCAGCCGCGGGTCGACGGCGAACCCGTCGAGCGAGCCGCGGACCTCCGGCTCCCACCAGCTCAGCCCGTACGCGGTGTCCTGTCCGGGCGGCCGTTCCGACAGCAGGCTGCCCTCGTCCTCCTCGACGAGCAGGGCAGCCCCGCGCACGGCGGCGGGCCACGGCTGGCTGGGCAGCCACCGGGTCTCCCGGTCCCGCACGGTGATCTCCGCGTCCCGGCGGGTCGTCGGGACGTCCAGGTCCGGCGGCGGCAGCTCCGTGCCGAGCCGGCGGTACCGGCTGCCGGTCGCCCAGGCGACCCCGTCGTAGGTGTCGAGCACGACGACGGGCCACCGCTGCGGCAGGCACTCGTCGCACGCGGGCCGCACGCTGAACACCCTGTCGTTCGGGCGGGTCCGCCGGGAGGCGACGTCGTCGAGCGGGTTGGTCGTGCGGGCGGACACCGGCACGACCTGGTCCTGCTTGAGCGAGTACGCCGGACCGGGCAGCGGCACGAGCAGCCCGGCCACGACCACGACCGCGGTGACGGCCAGGGGAGCGGGCAGGAACGCCCGTGCGGACTGGTGCTCGTCCGCGGGCCGGCTCAGCACGAACAGGACCGCGGCCACGGCGGCGTACGACAGCGCCACCACCACGGCGGCGCCACCGGTGAGGGCGCCGAAGAGCTGGCTCAGCACGACGACGGCCGCGCTCGGCACCAGCGCGAGCACCGGTTTTCTCGATCGCAGCAGGATCTCCAGGCCGAACACGCACGCCACCAGCACGAGCAGCGGCACGAACAGCACCAGGCGCGCTTCGGCCCGGGCGGGCCAGGTGGACTGCAGGGTGAGCTGCCAGGAGTCGGTGACCCCCTCGGCCAGCAGCTCGGCCGTGGTGGCGGTGGGCAGGCCCGCGAGGGTCGTCGGGAACAGCAGCACCTCCACGACGGCGAGCAGCCCGGCGACCGCGACGAGCACCGGACGCCAGGCGACGACGCGGGCGGTCAGCAGTGCCGCTGCACCGGTGACCACGGCGACGACCGCGACGACCGGAAGCAGCGCGGTGGCACCGAAAACCGGGGCGAAGCACAGCCCGGCCACGGCCGCGGCGAGCACGACCACCGCTACGGACAGCCGTTCTCTCACGTCCGCACCTCGTTCCACATCCCCACCAGCCCGGCGGAGTCACCGGCCGCCAGCACCCGCGCCCCCGGCACCGCGGCGGCGGTCCCGCCCAGCGCCAGCAGGAAGATCGACGAGTACCGCGACCGCAGTCCCGGCAGCTCCGCCACGTCCGCCGACCCCGACGTCACGACGGCCAGGCACCCGCCCTGGTGCCGGACCGCCGACAGCAGCGTGGCCGCCTCGGTGCTCTGCCCCAGCAGGCACAGCTGGTCGAGCAGCTGCCGTGCGGCGAGCGGCCCGCCCGCGGTGGCGACGTCCGTGCCGCACGAGGTGAGCAACCGGGCGTGGTGCCCGGCGAGCGCCGCGGAGCGCAGCAGCGAGGCGGCGACGTCCACGGCCTCCTCGAACGCGGGCGCGCCGAGCACCGCCGCGCGGGTGTCCAGCACGACGGTGAGCCGGGGCTGGTCCGGGTCGGCCGACTCCTTCACCATCAACCGGCCGGCGCGCGCGGTCGCCTTCCAGTGGATGTCGCGGACCTGGTCGCCCGGCAGGTACTCGCGCAGCTCGCGGAGGTCGAGCGACCCGCGCAGGCGGTCGTTCGAGCGGCCCTCGTGGTGGTGGCGCGGGAACCCGCCGGTCCGCGCCAGCGCGGGGTGCGAGCGCGGGTGCACCCAGAGCGTCACCGCCCCGCCGACCGTCAGGCTGCTGCGCGCCAGGCCGAACGGGTCGGTGCGCGACAGCACCAGCGGACCGACCGGCATCCGGCCGCGCACCGGTGTCGGCAGCTGGTAGTCGTAGGGCCGCGAGGCCCCCGGCGCCAGGCCGTGCACCTGGACCGTGCGGTGGTACCCGCCGGCGGTGTCCACGGCGAGGAACCCGCGCTGCCACCTCGCCGACGGGTTGCGCACCTTCAGCTTCCCCAGCGCCTGCGCGCCCCGCTCCACGCGGTCCGGGTGCACCTCCCGCGTCACCTCGACGTCCACCCTGCGCGCCGTCACCAGCACGGCGGCGACCACCGCGACCAGTCCGGCCGCCGACAGCAGCAGGAACAGCGGGTAGCGCCCCCACAGCCCGGCCGCGCCCAGCCCCGGCGACGCCACCAGCACGGCGACGCCCCGCACGGTCAGCCGCACGGCTACCGGCCCGCGGCGCTCATCGTCGGTGCCGGGGTGGTCGCGAGGACCTCCGCCACCACGTCCTCCGGCGACCGCTGCTGCAGCTCGGCCTCCGCGGTCAGCACGAGCCGGTGCGCCAGCGCCGGGACGGCGACGTGCTTGACGTCGTCGGCGGTGACGAACGACCGGCCGGCGGTGGCCGCGAGCGCCTGCCCCGCCCGCACCAGCGCGATGCTGCCGCGCGGGCTCGCGCCGAACCGCACCGAGGCGTGGATCCGGGTCGCGGCGCAGATCCGGGCCGCGTACTCGCAGATCGCCCCGTCGACGTGGAGTCCCCGGACCTCGTCGATCGCCTCCACCAGCGCGGCCACCTCGACCACCGGTCCCAGGCGGTCGGCGGTCATGCCGGTGACCGTGTTCATGATGATCGACACCTCGTCGGCCACGTCCGGGTAACCCACGGACAGCCTCATCAGGAACCGGTCGAGCTGCGCCTCGGGCAGCCGGTAGGTGCCCTCCATCTCGATCGGGTTCTGCGTCGCCACGACCAGGAACGGCGACGGCACCCCGTGCGCCACCCCGTCCACGGTGACCCGGCGCTCCGACATCACCTCGAGCATCGCCGACTGGGTCTTCGGCGTGCCGCGGTTGATCTCGTCGGCCACCACGACGTTCGCGAAGACCGCGCCGGGGTGGAAGGTGAACCGCTCGTCCTTCTGGTGGTAGACGGTGACGCCGGTGATGTCGCCGGGCAGCAGGTCCGGCGTGAACTGGATGCGGCTCCAGCTCCCGCCGATGCTCCGCGCGAGGCACCGGGCGAGCGTCGTCTTGCCGAGGCCCGGCACGTCCTCGAGCAGCAGGTGGCCCTCGGCGAGCAGCGCGACGACGGCGAGGCGCACGACGTCCTGCTTCCCCCTGATCACCAGCTGGACGTTGTCGGAGATCGCCGCGAAGACCGCGGCGGCGCGCGTGTGGTTCATTCCGTCCATGTCACCCGGTTCGATTCGATGCCGTTCGCCTCGACCCACACGGTCGTATCGGCCATGTGGTAGTAGAACGCGTTGAACTCCGCGTTGCCGTTCGCGTCCACTGTGGAACCGCGACCCGGGTTGTGGTAGTCGACCGAGGAATGCGGCGTCACCTGGTACTTGGTGTTCGGCGTGAAACCGGTCATGACGACCCGCATCCAGTAGCAGTCCGACCTCCCGCACTCCGGTGCTCTCGCGCCCTGGCTGAGGGTGATCTTCGGGGTCGGCCGCGGCGGGACGTACCGGGCCGACGCGGGCGTTCCCGTCCCGGCGCTGTTCCGCGCCGCCACGGTGACCGTGAACGGCCCCGTCCCGATGCCCGCGATCACGTGCGACCGCGCCGACACCGTGGCCTGGCCCGTGATGCCGCCATCGCTCTGCCACGACACGAGGTAAGCGGTTACCGGTGCGCCGTTGGCCGGGGCGGCGCCCCACGTCACGGTCGCGTTGGCCTGGCCGGGCGCGATGGCGAGGTTCTGCGGCATGCCCGGCGGGGTCACCGGGATCGGCGGCGGCGTCCGCACCGGTGGCGGTGCCTGCGTTGGGGGCGGGGGAGGGGGCACGGGCCGGCCGGGGTTGCCCGGTGGCGCCGTGTCGTCGGCGCTCTTCTCGGGCGGCGGCGGCGCCGGCTGGCGCCTGTCCTCCGGCTTCGCGGGGACGACCGGCACCGGCTGCACCGACCCGTCCCTGTCCACGACGACGACGTGCCTGCCCTCGCCGCCGTTGACGTACACCCGCGCGTCCTCGCCGCGGACGAGCTCCGGCCGGCCCTTCTCCTGCGGGAAGGGCGTGGAGCCGCGCGGGCGGCCCTGGCTGTCGTAGGTGCGCACGGAGTTGCTGCGGCGCTCCAGCAGCACGACCGACTCGCCGCTGACCGAGGGACCGTCGTACTCACCGGCCTCCAGCGACACGGAGGTCGCCGGCGAGCGCTGCCCGGTGAGCGCGCCCTTCTCGTCGACCCGCGCCTCCACGAGGTGCAGGCGGTGCGAGGACGGGTCCAGCACCGCGACGCGGCCGGCGGCGTCCGCGGGAGCGATCCGGGCGTCCGGCGGCACGTCGACGCCGAGCGGCACCGCGGGCCCGAACCCCTTGGTCTCCACGACTCTCACCGTGTCGTCGGTGGTGTCGACGAACAGCAGCCTGCCGCCGCTGACCGTGAGACCACCGGTGTGACCGGTGGGCGCCACGCCCGCGCAGGCGATGTCCGTCGCGCCGCGGGCGACGCCGCAGATCGCGCCGGAGCCGGTGAGGTGCACCCAGACCGTGCCGTCGGGGGTGGCCACGGGCGGCCCGAGCGGACCGTTGGCGGACATCACCCGAGGGGGTACACCGAGGCGCACGATCTGGCCGCTCTGCCGGTAGACCGAGTACGCGCCGCCCGAGGTCTCGATCGGCACCGGCTGCTCACCCGGCACGGGCGAGGCGACCGTGGTCTCCACGGACAGCGTCGACTTGCCGAAGATCGTCACGTCGTCCGAGCCGACGACGTAGCCGTGAGCCTCGTCCTGCACGACGTGGCCGCCCGGTTCGAGACCCGGTACGGACACCTGCGCGTCGGGTTTCCTGGTGGCGCCGTTGATGCGGACCACCAGCCCGAGCGCGGGGCTCGCGATCCAGTGTCCCGACGGGATGAACTCGAGTCCCGGCACCTTCTTCGCGGCGCCCGTCAGCGCCACCGTCGCGACCGCGACGATGACGACGACCAACCCCAGAAGTGGCCAGCGGGAGTGCTTGCGCTCACTCACGGCACGAAGGGTATCGACGGCGGTACAGGAACCCTCCCGGATCGGTACATTCACGGCTGTTCGGCGGACAGGGCGATCTCGAAGACCGCCCCACCGGTCTCGGACCGGTAGATGCCGAGCGTGCCGCCGTGGGCGTGCGTGATCCGCTGCACGAGGTGCAGGCCCAGCCCCGTCGAGGTGCCGGTGCCGCTGAACCGCTGGAGCGCCCGCCGCGCCGCCTCCGGGTCGAGGCCCGGTCCCTCGTCGGCGACGACGACCCGCCCGCCGCCCACGGTCACGTGCACGACGGCGTCGGCGCCGGGCTGGTGGCCGTGCTGGATCGCGTTGCCGATGAGGTTCTCCACCGCGCGGCCGATCATGTCCGGGTCCGCGTCCACCCGCGTCGGCACGGACGTGAAGGTGATGCGCGCGCCCTCGGCGGGGATGTCCTCGACGACGGCGGCGACGAGCTGGTCGAGCTGCACCGGCTGGACGGCGAACTGCTGCACGCCCGCCTCGAACTTCGCGTGCATCAGCTGCGTCCCCACGATCCCGCCCATCCGCGTGGACAACCGCACGATCCGCGGCAGCACCTTGCCGACGCTGCCGGGGTTGCGCAGCGCGGTGTCCGCGAGCGCCCGCAGCCCGGTCACCGGGCGCTTCAGGTCGTGGGCGATGCCGTTGAGCATCTCCTCGTGCTGGTCGAGCGCGTGCGCGGCGGGCTTGATCGCGAGCCCGGACAGGACGTGGCCGGTGCCCGCGAGCGCGGTGATGAGCACGACGGCCCCCAGCGCCACGAACAGCACTCGTTGGTCGTGGTGGTCTTTCTCCCGCTGGGCGTCCGCAAGCGTGACGACCGCACCGATGTACGGACCGTCCCCGCTGCTGAGCGGCTGCGCGTGGACGCGCACGAGCCTGCCGTCCACCGCACGCACGTAGTCGCTTTGCGGTGCGCGCGTGTTCACGGCGTCCGCCGCGAGGTCGTCGAGCACGGACCGGTCGACGTCCACGCAGGACTTGATGCTCAGGTAGGGCTCGAACCTCCCGCCGCCCGCGGGGAGCACCGCGAACTGCGGGCACTCGACCGTGATCGTGTCGCCGAAGAGCCCGGTCGTGTCGAGCCTGCCGCCGCTGAACTGCAGCTTGCGCACCACGAGCGGCGGCACCCGGCTCAGCGCGCTGTCGAGCGACTGCTCGCCCTTCTGCTCGTCCAGGTCGAGCATCAGCCACGCCACCAGCAGCACGCCCGCCGCGTTCAGCACCGTGAAGAGGCCGGTGAGGAGCCATCTCAGCCCGCGCAGCCGTGCGGCGGCCCCGGTGCTCACCGGCCGGCCTCCAGCCGGAACCCGACGCCGCGCACGGTGTGCAGGAGCTCCGGTTCGAGCAGCTTCTGCCGCAACCGGCTCACGACCTTGTCGACGACGTTGGACATCGGGTCGGTGCTGGTGTCCCAGCAGTGCTCGATCAGCTCCGACCTGGTGACGGTCGTGCCGGCGCGGGAGAGCAGGTGTTCGAGCACCGCGAACTCCTTGTGGCTCAACGTGAGCAGCGCCCCGCCGCGGCGGGCCTCCCGGCGCGCGCAGTCGAGCTCCAGGTCCGCGTGCCGCAGCACGGACGGCCGGGCGCGCCCCGCCCGGCGGCACAGCGCCCGCACCCGTGCGGTCACCACGGCCAGGTCGCACGGCTTGACCACGTAGTCGTCCCCGCCGTGACCGAAGCCGGCGACCCGGTCGGCGACGCTGTCGAGCTGGGTCAGGAAGAGCACGGGCGCGGCCCAGCCCTCCCGGCGCCGGCGGTGCACGTAGGTGACCGAGTCGCCGTCGGGCAGCAGCCGGTCGAACACGACGCAGTCGTAGTCGTTGCCCCGCAACGCCTCGTCGGCGCCGGCGATGTCCGCCGCGTCGTCGACCGCGAAGCCGGCGGCCTCCAGTTCGACCACCAGGGCGACGCGCATGTCCTCGTGGTCCTCGACGAGCAGCACGCGCGGAGGGACCCCTCCCGCCGGTCGTGTCATCAAATCCTCATGTGGTCACGGAGAAGGTGGGCACTGTGACACCGCTGATCTTCCACGTGCCGGGCCCGCTCGAGGCGCACGCCGCCACCGGCGCTGTCGTCGACCTCGGCACCCCCGGAACCCGGACGGCGCCGGGGAAGCCGCTGCTGCACCTTAACGCCTCGGCGGGGACCGGCGAGCTCGTCCGCGCGACGTGGCCGGAACCTGCCGCGCCGGTCCGCCGCTCTGCCCGTCGGAGGGAGAACTCTGTGAAGACGCTGTCGTTGGTGCGGTCGGGTTCACCCGCTGTGGTGGGACTGGAGGCGAGGCTGGCGGCGGCCGGGGAGGTGCTGATCGCCCGGTCCGCGGCGGGGTGCTCGCTGCCGATCCGCCAGGTCGACCACGACAACCTGCGCCGCGGCGTGCGGTACCGGGTCCTGGTGCCCGACCGGGCCCGCACGGCGCCCGGACTCGCGGCGCGGCTGGGCGCGCTCGCGCTGGCGGGGGCGGACATCAGGTCGGCGCCGAAGGTGCCGCTCGACGCGGTGGTCGTCGACCGCGTGCTGACCGTGCTGCCAGCCGGCCGCCGGGACGCGGTGGCCGCGTTCGAACTGGCGAGCGTCGTCACGACCGCGGTCGAGCTCTTCGAACGGGTGTGGCAGGCCGCCGTGCCGTTCACCGCCGCGGTGGCCCCGGCGGGCGAGGTGACCGACCGCGAACGCGAGCTGCTCACGCTGCTGTTCGAGGGCAGCACCGACGAGGCCGCGGCCGCCCGGCTCAACATCTCGGTGCGCACGGTCCGCCGCACGGTGTCGCAGCTGATGGACCGGCTGGGTGCGCGCAGCCGTTTCCAGGCGGGTGCCAAGGCCGCCGACCGCGGCTGGCTGCTCGGCCGCGCGGGATGATCCGCTACGTTCGGGCGCTGTGCGCGTGCTGGTGACCGAAGACGACGACGACACCCGCTTCGGCGTGGAGACCTCCTTGCGGGCAGCGGGTTTCGCCGTCGACGTCGCCGGCGACCTGCCCGCGGCCGACGAGGCGCTGTTCGTCAACGCCTACGACTGCGTGGTCTTCGACCGGGTCCTGCCCTCCGGCGACGCGCTGCACTACGTGAAACGGCGCCGTCAGGCCGGGTGGACCGCGCCCGTGCTGTTCCTGACCGGCATCGACAACCCGGTCGAGGGCCTGCCGTACGGCGACGACTACCTCGTCAAGCCGTTCGCGATGCCGGAGCTGATCGCACGGGTGGGCAGCCTGTGCCGCCTCACCGCGGTCGCGCCGCCACCGGTGCTGCGGCACGGGGACCTGGAGCTGGACCTCGGCCGGCGCACCGCGACCCGTGCCGGGCGGGCGCTGGGCCTGACGGTCAAGGAGTTCACGGTGCTCGAACGCCTGGTGGCCGCGCAGGGGCGGCAGGTGCGGCGCGACGACCTGGTCGCGGCGGCCTGGGACGCCGAGGTGCGGCCGACGTCCAACGTGCTGGACGTGGTGATCACCGCGCTGCGCCAGAAGCTCGGCCCGCCGCCGGTGGTGCGCACGGTGCGCGGCTTCGGGTACCGCTGCGAATGAAGTCCTCTGTGGACTGAATCTTCGGTGGGCCGGTCTGCGACCGCCCGGCTGCGGCGGCGGTGCCCGGCGGTGCGCCGGCCCGGTGTTGGTTCCAGCTCGGTGAGCGCGAACCTCTCGGACCGGGGACGCCGCACCCCCGGCTGGGAGCTGTGCACTCCCAGCCGGGTGCCGCGATGTCCCGCGCCACGGGATGAGGTCCCCACCTGGCCCCGGCGGGGAGACCGCGGCGGTCCTGGCGGCTCAGGCGTGGCCGGTGCCGGGACCGTTCTGGCCGGGCCGGTCGACGTCGCCGCGCCACGCGCCGGTCTCGGCGCCGCCGCGGTTCTCGATGAAGTCCTTGAACCGGTCGAGGTCGCCCTGCACGCGGCGGTCGAGGACGCCGAGCTTGTCGGCGACGTTCTCCACGAAGCCCTCCGGGTCGATGTCCATCTGCACCGTGACGCGGGTGTGCTCGGCGTCGAGGCGGTGCACGGTCACGACACCGGCGTGGTCCGGGCCGGAGTCCGAGCGCCACGCCACGCGCTCGTCGGGGTGCTGCTCGGTGATCGTGGCGTCGAACTCGCGCTGCACGCCCGCGATGCTGACGGTCCAGTGCGTGCGGGTGTCGTCGAGCTGGTCGATCCGGTCGACGCCCTCCATGAAGCGCGGGAACTCGGTGAACTGGGTCCACTGGTTGTAGACGCTGGTCACATCGGCTGCGACGTCGACGGACTTGGTGATCGTGCTCATGACTGGCGACTCCCTGCGGGTCGAGATCGTGTCGAGTGCGTGGTGCTCTAGCGGTACCCCGAAAATCGACTCAGAAACGATCCGCTGTGGAGAGCGGGGTCACGAGCGGGTGAGCCACTCGGCCAGCAGGGCGCGCTCGGCCGCCGTGAGCTGGTGCAACGCCGGCAGGGCGCGCTCGACGGTCTCGGTCACCGTCACCTCATCGGATGGCTCGCTGGTCAGGACGGTGCGCCGGACCATCTCCCACATCGCGTCGGCGAGGCCGGGGTCGCGCTCCGGCGGCGGCGTCGCCAGCAGGGCGATCATCGCGCCGGTGCCCGCGGCGTGGATCAGCTCGACGGCCCGCCGTTCGCCGACCTGGAGCCGCCCGGCCGCCGCCACGCGGGCCACCCGGTCCCGCAGGATCTCGATGCCGCTGGTCATCGCGGGGGAGCGGGCCGCGCGCGCGGGGTCGAGCAGCAGGCTCAGCAGCTCGGGGTTGGCGAGGCCGAAACCGAGGTGCGTCTCCCACCCGGCCCGCAGATCGGCCACCGGGTCGTCGAGCCGTTCGGTGTTCGCCTTGTCCGCCACGTACGCGGCGAAGACGTGCTCGGCGACGGCGTCGAGCAGGGCGTCCTTGTCCGCGAAGAACCGGTAGATCGTCGGCGCCTGCGTGCCCGCGGCCTGGGCCACCGCGCGGATCGTGACCGCCGCGGCTCCCTGCTCGCGCAGCAGCTGTGCCGCTACCTCCACCACGTTCGCCCGTGCCCTGTCCCGGCTGCTCTCCACCACGTTGCACAGCTTACCAATATGTTGCTAACGTCGATAGTGACAACGTTACTACCCACGTTAGCGAGTGCGGGATGATCATCGTCAGTGGAGCGAACGGCAAGCTCGGCGCACAGGTCGTCGAGCGGCTGCTGGACCGGGTGCCGGCGAGTCGCGTCGGCGTGAGCGTGCGGGACGTGGACGCGACCGCGCTCGCGTCGAGAGGTGTCCGGGTGCGGCGCGGCGACTTCGCCGAACCCGGTTCGCTCACCGAGGCCTTCGAGGGTGCCTCGCACGTCCTCGTGGTCTCGACGAGCACGACCGGACCGGAGGCGGTGGCGCACCACGTCGCCGCGGTCGACGCCGCCCGCGCCGCCGGGGCGCGGCGCGTCTTCTACACGAGCCACCAGGGCGCCGCAGCCGGCTCGCTGTTCGCGCCGATGCCCGACCACGCCGCGACCGAGCAGCACCTCGCGCGCACCGGGACGGCGTTCACGTCGCTGCGCAACGGCTTCTACGCGAGCACGGTTCCGCAGCTGCTCGGCCCGGCGCTGACGACCGGCGAACTCGTCGCGCCGGCCGACGGGCCGGTGTCGTGGACCGCGCACGCCGACCTCGCCGAGGCCGCGGCGGTGCTGCTGGCCGGTGAGGAGACGTTCGACGGACCGACCCCGCCCCTCACCGCGCCGCAGGCCCTCGACCTCGCCGACGTCGCCGCGCTGCTCGGCGAGATCACCGGCCGCACGATCCGCCGGGTGGTCGTCCCGGACGAGGAGTGGACGGCGTCGCTGGTCGGCCACGGCGTGCCGGAGGACCGGGCCGCGATGCTGCTCGGCCTGTTCCACGCCTCACGGCGCGGCGAGTTCGCGACGACCGGGGACGCGCTGGAGAAGCTGATCGGGCGCCCCACCACCTCGTTGCGCGCGGTGCTGGAAGCGGCGGTGGCCTGACCCCTGGCGCCGGGGTCAGGCC